>DATFXZ010000018.1:0-20433 GCA_035315305.1 Terriglobia bacterium
TCACCGGAGCCAAATACAAGCGTGCCGCCCCTGCCGGATGTCGTAGTCGCCATTCGGATCAACTGGTCGGCGTTGGTGACCAGCAAAATTGCCGTCACCTTATCGGATTCCGACCCTTTTGTACTAGACACCACGACGGACGTACCCGGCTTGATGTCTTCGAATTTGCCGGCAGGCAGCCGTTCGATGACTTGCGCAATGTTGCCGCCGGCCGGCGGAGCCCCGGCGCCTTCAGTTGCGCCTGACATCTGCTTCACAGACGAGTCTGGAGTGACCTTAATCGTGAAAGATCTTCCGTTGCCCGGCTCTTTCACAATCATTTCCTTCGCAGCGCCATCCACGGAAACAACCGAACCGGCTCTCGTCAAGAACGTTCCGAAGACGACCTCTTCCGCGTCCACTTTTAACCCGTCTGGGCTCTTCTCTCCGCGGGCGCGGATTTGATCGCCGGTGCTGACTTCATCCAACTTGCTGGGGCGGGCATCGGCAAACTTCACAGAGTCCGGAGAGTACCTGCGAAATTTCGTCTTATCGGACAAGGCGATAGTTTGTTGAACGTCGCCTCGAGGCGTCTTCAGTTTGAGCAGGATTTGATTTCCATTCTTCCCGGAAACAGTGCCGCTGATACCGCGCTTCGCCCAGTCCTGGCGATCCGCCTCATCCCTCTTTGCGAGATCGGCGGCAGGAATGATGACGATCCGCAGCGCGTCCACACCATTGGAGGCAGGGGTGACCAGGACGCGATCACCTGTTGCTATTTCAGAGGCGGCGATCGTCGTGGCGTTTGCTAAGTTCGTTTCGCCCGGCGCAATTCTCTGAACGACTGTGTTCGGCTGGATCTTCATAACGACTGGCGCCGCGCTGTCCGGTTTGACTTCAATGGCTTTTGCATCTTTATCGAAGGAAGCAACCGCGCCGACAACAGATTTGGCTGCCGGCGTCTGTCCAAGGATTGCGGCTTGGATGAAAGACAGCAGAGTCAATGCGGTGATGAAACCCTGTCGCATGCACCTCTCCACGAGATATACACAAAATACCTATCAGCGTATACGAACGTTGACGTCTGCAATTTCAAAGCTAATCCAGAATGTCGCGTTCTATAGACGTAAGAAACGTAGAGAAGGTTCCAAAATTTCTCAGTTGTTACTACGGTCGAGGTTTGTAGCGTTGAGCGGGTAGGCGCTGGCTTTAGCCGGTGGCCTGCTTAAGGCGACGACGGTTCCGCGCCGCAGCTTCTTGTAAATGACGGGCACGGCCACAGAGACGAAAAACAGAATCATGATCAGTGCGAGTCCGCCCGTATGCCACCGGACACCCCGGCCGCCGTTAAGATTGATCCAGAACCCGAATTCGTCGAACGTCAGTCCAACGCCGAGTCCATACAGACAGGCAATCCATGCCGTCGCCTTCGGACCTTTGAACAGCAGCGCCAAATAACCGGAGATCGTGAGAAAGAAAATTCCATACACGTAGTGATGCACCCGCACGCCGGGATAGATGTCCAGATGGAATCTCGGCCAGTACAGGCTGACGGTTCTGGCAATCGCGATTGTCAGAACAAACGTACAAACGGCGGCAGTAATCGATGGGCGAAAGTAACTTTCCTTCATAAATACAACTCGATGAAGTTTACCACCCCACGTCCGACGTTGCCCTGGCAACTTTGCCCCTTGAGTGAATCGGCGCCCTTCATCGGATCGATTGTTGTTGACATCCGACATCAAGAATTCTAACTTGATGTCGGTATTCGACACTAATCAGGACGGCTTGAGATGCTCTGGAAAGACATTGTCTTCCGATTGCGTGGTTTGTTTTTTCGTCGGCAGGCCGAGCAAGACCTGCAGGACGAACTGCAGTTTCATCTCGAGATGCAGAGGCAGAAAGATGGCGACTCCGCGGAAGCCGCGCGGCAGGCACGGGTGAAATTCGGCAGCATCGATCGGGCGGCTGAAGAATGCCGCGATGCGAGAGGCATATCCACGATCGAGATCCTTGCAAAGGATGTCCGCTTCGCGCTTCGTATGTTGCGCAAGTCTCCCGGCTTTACTGCTGTTGCCGTCATCACGCTCGCATTGAGCATCGGCGCGAATGCGGTGGTCTTCGGCATTTTGAATGCGATGATCCTGCGGCCGCTGAATGTGCCTCGCGCGGAGAGCCTTTACGGAATCGAGCGCAACGGCTGGGGATTTCTGTCCTATCCCGACTACATCGATCTGCGCGATCGCAACCGCAGCTTCGAGGATCTAGCTGCCTTAACAGTCAATGAAGGAGCAGTGGACACTGGTGGTGGAAACCCGACACCGACATGGTGTTACGAGGTCACCGGCAATTACTTTGATGCGTTGGGTATTCAGCCGCACCTCGGACGTCTGTTCCACCCTGCGGATGAACAGGGCCCCAACAGCGCTCCGTACATGGTGCTGAGTCATGCGTACTGGCAGAGTCATTTTCAGAGTGATCGGAGCGTCATAGGCCGTGTAATTCGGGTGAACAAGCATCCCTTCACCGTTGTGGGTGTCACTCCGCCGGAATTCCGCGGGACCTTGTTGTTTTTCTCGCCGTCCTTCTTTCTACCGATTGTTAACCACGATCAATGGACTGGGCAGAATGTCCTGCAGGACCGGGCAAACGCGTTTGTTGTGTTTGAGGCGATTGGACATCTGAAGCCTGGCGTTACTCCGGAACAAGCGACTACCGACCTGAAGTCGATCGGCTCCTGGCTCGCCGAGACGTATCCGAAGGAAGAGAGGGCGATGCAGTTTTCGGTGGCACGTCCCGCGCTGTACAGTTTCGGCGGCCAGATCGGATTCTTCCTTGCAGGACTGATGCTGCTCGCGGCGTTGGTTCTTCTTGCTGCATGCGCCAACCTCGGCAGCCTGTTCGCGGCGCGCGCAGCAGACCGGTCGCGCGAAGTTGCCTTGCGGCTGGCGCTCGGAGCGAGTCGCGGCCGAATTCTGCAGCAACTTTTTACCGAGGCCGTGCTGATTTCGATCACGGGCGGTGTCATTGGCTTATTTCTCAGCATCCAGCTGTTGCGTGCACTCAGTTCGTGGCAGCCATTTTCTCGATTTGCATTCGATGTGCCTGTGACACCCGATGCCAATGTCTATCTCGTCGCACTGCTGATGGCCTTGGTGAGCGGATTCCTTTTCGGCGCCGTACCCATTAGACAGGTCCTTCGGACGGATCCTTACCAGATCATCAAGTCGGGTTCGCTGACGAGGGTTGGGCGTCGTATGACTGTCCGCGACATTTTGCTCGTCGCGCAGGTGGCAATCTGCGCGGTGCTGGTTACTTCATCGCTCGTTGCGGTCCGAGGACTCATACGTTCATTGCACGGCGACTTCGGTTTTGAACCGCAGAATGCGATGCTGGTCGAAACGGATCTGAGCATGGCCGGTTATCGGAAGGACACGGTTCCTGAAATACAAAAGCGCATCCTTGAAAGGGCCCAGTCGATTCCCGGCATGACGTCGGCCGCATTGATCTCGTATCCGCCGTTGGCGATGGGCACGAACGTGTCACCAGTGTTCACCGAGGAAGATACAGATCTGAAAGCTGCGAATGCCGCTGCCACAGTGTGGCTCTACCAGATATCTCCCGATTACTTCCGCGCGGCGGGCACTGTGTTGCTTTCCGGCCGATCATTCACGCTGCACGACGATAAAGACGCGCCGCCCGTTGCTGTGGTTAATCAGGAATTTGCCCGCAGGATTTTCAAGGCTCGCGAGTCGATCGGCGATGCCTTGGGCAGACATTTCAAACTGCCTGATGGAACACGGATCGAAGTCGTGGGCATCGCCGAAGATGGCAAGTATTTCAACATCGCCGAGGCCCCTCGTCCGGCGATGTTTTTGCCGATCACGCAATCGCCAACGGATGTCGGTTTTTGGCTCGTGCTGCGCTCCGACAGAGATCCGCAGCAGTTGGCGGCCGCTCTCGAAAGCATAAGGAGAGACGTGGACGGGGCAATTCCCTTCCGAATCCAAACCTGGACCAAAGAACTTGAGCCCAACATGTTTCCTTCACGCACGGCTGCAGTCGCGCTCGGTGTTCTTGGCGTGATGGCCGCGATGCTGTCGATCACCGGCATCTTTGGATTGGCAGCTTACTCGGTCAGCAAGCGCATGAAAGAACTCGGAATTCGCATGGCACTTGGCGCGAAACGGAAAGAACTCTTGCAGGCGGCACTTGGACGCCCGTTGAAATTACTGGTTATCGGCTCCGTGGCAGGATTAGTCCTCGGAATTCTCGCGAGCCGTGTGCTTGCCCTGATTGTGTATCAGGCAAGCCCCCGCGATCCGCTCGTATTGGCCGGCGTTGTGTTGGCAATGTTGTTACTTGGCCTCTTGGCAACGTGGATTCCTGCGCGACGCGCGCTGTCGATTGATCCCCTCGTCCTGCTTCGGGAAGAATAACTCGGGAACAATTGACGGGCTGGGAACGTAGGAGGTTCAAGCAACGAGTGTCGGCACGGTTGAGGTAGACGTACCAGATGGTCATACCTAATGTCTCAATCTTCGAGAGCCTGAAGTGGCTTGAGGAGGGTAAGCGCCCGATAGACTGGAACGGCCCGACCAAACGGATCTTCCACAAGTTTCACCACAAAGATCTGGAACGGCCGATCATCGATCACTTTGAGTGCGTGACACGCCGGCATCGAAACCGTATCGCCATTACGGATTCAGACACATCTCTCTCTTTTGGCGAAGTGTGGGATGGACTTTCCGGACTGGCCGGTATCATCGCGGCCGAAACCAAGCCCGGCGATCTGATCGGCATAAGCCTGCCGACATGTTCGTTGTTTCCTATAGCCATACTGGCCTGCCTGGCAGCGGGACGCCCGTTTGTCGCTCTGGATGCACACTACCCAGCCGACTGGCTGGGCCAGGTGTTGGACGATGCGCGGCCAGCCTTGATCATCGGACCAGAGCTTGTTCTGAGAGGCATCGAGACCGGAGCCCGCAAAGATCGGCACGTTTGGCGACCCGCGAAACTAGACGTCGACGAACCCGCGTGCGTGTTGTTTACATCCGGGAGCACCGGCCGGCCAAAGGGCATCGTCAATAGTCAGCGCGGCCTCCTGCAGCGAGTGGCACAATCCATAAACGCCGCGCATATCAATGCCTCGGACAGGTTTCTGACTCTGGCGTCGCTTTGCACTATAGTCGGCGTGCGAGACACGCTAACCGCGTTGGTCGCGGGCGCCAGCATTCACCTCATCGATCCACAACGCGTCGGCGCACGCGAGACCTTGAACATGATCAGCGAGGAGACGATTACAATCTTATTTGCGTTTCCAACTCTGTTGCGCTCCGTGATTGCGTACGCCGGGAAGCCGGCGGGTGATGCCCTTAGACTGGTTCGGATTGGCGGAGATACTACACTGTGGAGCGACATTGATCTGCTGCGCGGTTGGCTAGCGCCGGACTCGGCAATCCAGTTGATTTATGCCGCCACCGAAGCACCGATGATGCAGTGGTTCGTCGATGATTCCTGCCGCACCGATGACGCGCGAATCCCCATAGGCTATCCGCTGCCGGGCAACCGCCTGGCGGTGATCGACGAAAATGGACGCAACACGCCGCCGGGCGAGGTTGGGGAGCTGATCGTCTCAAGCCCGTACGTGACGTTGGGACTTTGGGTCGATGGACAGTTCACCGGCGATAGCGCTCATAACACCGGCGCGCTCTCTTCTCGACTATTCAGGACGGGAGATCTCGTACGCCAAAGGCCAGACGGATTGCTGGAGCGGATCGGCCGCAAAGACAGGCAGGTCAAGATTCGCGGTTCCCGCGTCGACCTTGACGGAGTGGAGGCCGCCCTTCGCAAGCACCCTCTCGTCCGCGACGTCGGCGCATTAGCTCGAAAAAGAAGCGGCGATGGAAACGTGACACTTGTCGCTTATATCAGCGCTCGCGATGGTGCGCCTGCCGGGCTGCTCGATGACCTGAAGGAACTGATGCACTCGGTGCCGCCGCCCATGCGGCCAGGACGCCTCTACCTGACGCACAATATTCCTCGGCTTCCCAGTTCCAAGCTGGACGTGTTTGCGCTCATGGCGATGGATGAGGTCGCCGTTCAAAACGAACGCGCCAATGTCGCGGGATCTCCTCTGGCAACTGGCGACCGCATCACGCAGGTGGTGGCGCAAGTCTGGCAGGAAGTATTGCGCACGCCAGTTCGCGATCCGGAAGACGACTTTTTTGCGGCCGGTGGCGACTCGCTAAAGGCGATCACGTTCATGATGGAGCTTGAACGAGCCCTGGACCTGGAGCTTCCATTGACTCTGATCACGGAGACGACGAAGTTCGGCGGATTTTGCGAGAACTTGAGAGAACAACGCACCACGCGTTACATCCCCCTCGTTCCGCTGAAGCCGGGTGACCGTTTACCGCCGGTTTTTTTCATCCATGGCGTCGGCGGGAGTGTCGCGGGACTCATTTCGATGGCGCGACGACTAACCTACTCCGGTCCGGTTATCGGTATCCGGGCACGTGGGCTAGTCGGACACGAGTCGCCTCATGCGACGGTGGAAGCGATGGCGGTTGAATATTTGAGAGAGGTCAAGGCCGTGCAACCGCGGGGTCCCTATTATTTGTGCGGCTATTCGTTCGGAGGACTCGTCGCCTTCGAAATGGCGCGACGGCTTTGGGAGTCTGGAGACGAAGTCGGCCTGGTGGGTCTTTTCGACACGATGATGAGCCCGCTTCGATGGCCATTGCATGCGTGGTTCTCCATCGTCAGCCGGCGAATCATTCAGTTCGCCGCGAATGTGAGCACCACTCCCATCCATACCTGGCCGGGTGCGGTCTGGAAAGTAGGCGTTCGCGTCTGGAAAAGACTCCGAGATTACGCAACACCGATTCAACTGGAGCAGCCGGCGATTCCTGGATTTTTGAAGTTCGCGCCCGCCAGTGTTTTCAAGGTCACGGCTAGCTCGCTGAGAGCATCTGCACGGTATCGGCCCGGATTTTATCCCGGGAAACTAACGCTGTTCAGTCCGGCGGGGCGGGAACCCGGCCTCCCATCTCTCCAGGCGATCTGGAGGAAACACGCTAGCGCTCTCTCGATCATCGAGACAGCAGGCACACACTCGACGATGCTGTCGGCACCGAATGCCGAGTCCGCTGCCGCATGCTTGACGCGATGCCTTCCCGTTTGTTCACCAGTCATCTGATTTCGTCATGCTCCACCACCTGGAACGGTCCCTCGCACAGCCCACACGCGTGCATGAAGTGCGAAAGCATCGTTCTCTGAAGATAAAGGCAGTCGTCGTTTCACCGTATTGCGCAGCATCGCCAAGCGGTCGGTATCAACAGAGCGGACGTACGCGCCTGCCGGGCCCTGCCCCAGAAGGAATGGTTCCCAATAATCGGAGAAAGAATCGAAAGACATGGTGATGTCCAGCGGCTGCTCGTGGACCTCCTCCAGGCCAGCTTGTTTCCATAGTTGGGAAAGTTCGCTTGCACGGCACAACGGCATGTGCTTTTCGTCAACTTTCTCGGCCCGTGGATCCACTTCCGCCGCAGCATCCCAAAATGCGCGGAGCATACGCATTTCGTCGCCGTAATCCCAAACGGCAGCTGTAATTCGGCCCCCGCGTTTTGTGACACGACACGTCTCTCGTAGGGCTTTCTCTGGATCAGGAATGAAGTTGAACACCAGCAACGAAAGCGCGGCAACAAAGGTTGCATCCGCAAAGTGAAGGTCCTGAGCATCACCAACATGAAAACTAGTCCGATCAGGAAAGGCATTCTGACTTATTGCGTAAGCAACGAATTCATTGGATGGATCGATGCCTGTCACTTGCCTGCCGGTCTCGCGCTTGGCAATCTCAAAAGCCAAGGTCCCGATGCCCGACCCGATCTCGAGTACTCGTCCGGCATCCGGCACGCCTGCGAAATCCACCAGCAGTGGGGCTAGGACTCGGCTCCAACGGCCCATGAATCGGTCATAAGCTTCGGCATTGCCGAACATCATTGATCGAGGATAATAGACGACCGAGACTCACCTTGAAAGGAGACCAAACAATGACAAGGAATCATGGGTTCCTTGGTACTATGCTGCTCGCGATAACTCTTCCGCTCTCAGCTGAATCCATCAATCCGCCGACGAAGCCGCAGACTGCGCCCATGACCGCGCAAGAGAAACAAAATTTGGAGATGGTTATGACGTGGTGGCGGGAAGTGCTTTATGCCGGTCATTTCGAGCTTGCGCCCAAATATCAGGCCGAGAGCTATATCCAGCACAATCCCAACGCGAACACGGGCCGCGCCGGATTCATCGAATTCTTCACTAAGCTCGGCCGCAAGCCGATGAACCCGATTCCGAAAACCATGCCGGCGGACCAGACGCCGGTGGTCTCGGGAGCGAAGGGAGACTTCGTGTGGCTGATCTTCGAACACGAGGACAAGGATCCACGCAATCCAGCCAACACGTATCATTACAACTCCTTCGACGTCCTCCGTATCGAGAACGGCAAGGTTGCGGAGCATTGGGATAGTGCTCAAAAAATGCCGGGCACAGGTGCCGTGAAAACCGGAATCTCACCGAAGCCTCCTATGCAGTGGAACACCGGCAAGCCGTCCAAAGAAGAAGAGAAAACGCTCGCGATGGCTACTGAAGAACTGAAGGACATGCTGCAATATGGCCATCTGGAGCTGGCGGACAAGACCATGGACCCCGGCTACATTCAGCACAACCCCAACGTCCCGCAAGGCCGCGACGGGTTCAAGCAGTTCATGAGCCGCGTCCCCGGCCGCACGCCGCGAGAAATCAAGACCGAATGGGTAAATGCTCCGGTGCTGACCCTGATCAATGGCCCATACTCCTTCATGATGTGGGACCGCACAGCGAAGGATCCAGACGATCCGAGCCGTGAATACAAGTGGAACCACTTTGATGTCGTCCGCATTGAAAACAGCTTGATCAAGGAGCACTGGGACGAGGCTCGCATCAATCCACCGGCTCCGGCCACGAAGTAAATCCGGCTGCGTGTATGTCGACTGTTTTCGATGTCGCTGTCGTTGGTCTGGGTGCGATGGGGAGTGCCTCGGTTTACCAACTTGCAAGAAAGGGTAAACGAGTATTAGGAATCGATCAGTTCGATCCTCCCCATGTGTTTGGATCTTCGCATGGCGCTACACGGGTGACGCGGCAAGCCATTGGCGAGGGTGAGCAATTTGTTCCACTCGTGCTTCGATCCTACGAAATATGGCCTCAAATCGGGGCCGCCGCCGGGAAGCAGCTTCTATCAATCACCGGCGGACTCATCATGGCCAGTGAGAGATCCGACGAGTCGCCGGGAACTTCCAAGTTCCTCGATCAGACAATCAAATCGGCTGCCAAATTCGGAATTGCGCACTCTGTGCTGGATACGGACCAAATCCGCACTCGTTTTCCCCAATTCAATTTGGTTGGTGATGAGCGGGGGTACTACGAACCGACGATGGGTTTCCTGCGGCCTGAACTGTGTATCGAGAGCCAGATCGCTCTGGCGAAAACTCTTGGCGCTGAAATTCACACGCACGAAACATTGCTGGAGTTCGCAACGAGACCAAATGGAATCCGGCTCCGCACATCGGCGGACCAATATGATGTCGATCACCTCGTGTTGTCTGTCGGGCCGTGGATTGCATCAGTGATCCCGGAATTTGCTTCCCTTTTTAAGGTATATCGCCAGGTACTTTTCTGGTTCGACTTGGATGCGCCGGTTGAAAATTATCTGCCTGGAAAGTTTCCCGTGTTTATTTGGGCATTCAGTCGAGATCATGACAACTTCGTTTATGGATTTCCGGCGGTTGACGGATTGGGAGGCGGCGTAAAAATTGCTTCGGAGCAGCGCAGCGTCGAATCCGAAATCTCCAACATCGATAGAGAGGTTAAGCGGGAAGAAGTCGATGAGATATATCGAAAGTACATTCAAATGAGATTACCCGGCGTGAGCAACAGATGTCTGAACGCGGTGACCTGCCTCTATACATGCCTTCCGGATTCCGGGTTTGTGGTGGACGTGCATCCAAAGCATTCCAATGTCGTGATCGTATCGCCTTGCTCGGGTCACGGCTTCAAGCATTCGGCAGCGATCGGTGAAGCCGTGGCGGAATTGGTCGTTGATGGAAAAAGCACTCTGGACCTGAGTGCATTTCGTCTGACGCGATTTTGAACCACAAAGACAAAGAGACACAAAGCGGCGAGAGTAGTCCCTCCTCGTGAGGAGGGGACTAGGCTCGCCCAAAAAAATTCCTGGAAAAACAAGCAATGACCCATTTGGAACTAGTGCGAACGGAGATCCTTCGAGGATGGCAGTTCGGATTTGTGCCATCCACCGCCAATAGCTTTGACGAGCAGCACGCTGGCTTGCATTCTTCGTGTGTGGATTCCGACTGCCGTCCGTTGATTGGTTAACAACACATTTTGCATGACCGCGACATCCAGGTAGGTTGCGATACCGCCTCGATAGCGGTTGAGTGCGATGTCGGTCGCACGTTGCGACGCTTGTATTGCAGTCTCCTGTTGCACAGCTTCATCCGCCAGAATTCTTAGCGCGGCAAGATTATCTTCGACCTCCTGAAAAGCAGAAAGCACGCTCTGCCGGTAAGTAGCAGCGGCGGAGTCGTAGGCCGCCTCGGCTTGTTGAGTCATGCCTCGCCTGCGCCCGGCATCAAATACGGTTTGCGCAAGCGTGGGTCCCAGCGTCCAAAAGCGCTGCGGCCACGACAACAGATTCGACAGCGTCAAGCTTTCCAATCCGGTTGTCAGACTAAACGTCAGCTGTGGGAAAAATGCAGCCTTCGCCACACCGACTTGTGCGTTTGCAGCGGCAACAAGACGCTCTGCCGAAGCGATATCGGGTCGGCGCTCGAGAAGCTCAGATGGAAGCGCCACAGGAATTTCGGGTGGCTGCAACATAAAGTTTTCCCGCGCGATGCTGAACTCAGCGGGCGGTTTGCCGATGAGAACGGCGATGGCATGTTCGAACTGCGCTCGCGCAACACCGATATCGATAGCTTGCGCCCGTGTTGTTTCGAGCTGAGTCTCCGCCTGGGAAACGTCCAGTTGCGACGCGATTCCGTGACGATGCCGGTTCACCGTGAGTTGAAGCGCCTGTTCGTAAGAGGTAATGCTCTGCTCAAAAAGTCGTAACTCCTCATCGAGCCCGCGCAATTGTACGTAATCGGTAGCGAGTTCGGCCTGCATGCTGAGCCGAACATTTTCCAGATCGGCGCCAACGGACTGAGCAGTTTCAATATTGGCTTCGATGTTCCGGCGAACACGGCCCCACACATCGGCTTCATAAGAAACATCGATAGGCAGTTGATAGAGCGTCCCTGTTCCCTGATTAAACCCTGTTTGCGATGTAACCCGCGTCGTTGGGAAGCGGATAGTAGTGGATTGCGCGCCGGCGGTGACGGTGGGATACAGATCGGCGCCTGCAACGCGGACCGCCGCTCGCGCGGACCTGAATTGAGCCTCGGCGGTCGCGATGCTTTGATTGGAAACGTTGACCTGTTCCTCCAACGCGTTCAATTGCGAATCGCCAAAGATCTCCCACCAGTTGCCGCGCAACTCGGTGTCTTGCGGCTGCGCTTCTTTCCAGTTTGCCGGCGGCGGCTCCTTGAAATTTGCAGGCACGGGTGACGGAGGTGTTTTGTACGTCGGGCCTACTTTGCAGCTGGAGAAAAGGAAACACAGAGACACAAAGGCACAGAGACACAAAGAAAGCCGGCAAATAAAAGTCATTGATGCCGGCTTTCTTTGTGTCTCTGTGCCTTTGTGTCTCTGTGTTTCCTTCATCATGCCTCCGCCAGCCGCTGCCTGCCCGCGCGAAGGCGAAGCGAAATGCGATCAAGGTAGAGATAGACGACGGGCGTTGTGTACAGCGTCAACAGCTGGCTGAAAATCAATCCACCGATAATTGCCACTCCCAGCGGTCGCCTCAACTCCGAACCGGTCCCCATCCCGAGGGCTAATGGCAGCGCGCCGAGCAGGGCGGCCATCGTCGTCATGATGATTGGCCGGAACCGAAGCAAACAGGCTTGATGAATCGCCTCGACTGAACTCTTCTTTTCGTTTCGTTCCTCGGCGAGCGCGAAGTCGATCATGAGGATCGCGTTCTTTTTCACAATGCCGATCAACAGGATGATTCCGATCAGTCCCATAATGCTCAGCTCGATTCTGAGCAACAGTAAGGCAAGTAGTGCGCCCACGCCCGCTGACGGCAGTGTGGACAGGATTGTGATTGGATGGATCAAACTCTCGTACAAAATACCAAGCACGATGTAGACGGCCAGCAGCGCCGCAACAATCAAGAATGGCTGATTCGCAATCGATTCCCGGTATGCTTGTGCGGTTCCGGTAAAGCTGCCGCTGATGTTGGCCGGAACTCTCAAATCGTTTTCCGCCTGTTGAATCTGCAGAACCGCGTCTCCCAGCGAAACACCGGGCGCCAGGTTGAATGAGACTGTGGCAGACGGAAATTGTCCCTGGTGATTCACCGAAAGCGGACTTGCCGCACGATCGTATCTCGCAACGGCCCCGAGAGGCACCTGGCGGCCACCCGCCCCGGTGACATAAAGAAATTTCAGACCGTTTGGATCCTCGCTAAACTGCGGATCGACTTCCATAACCACGTGATATTGATTCAGCCCTGTGTATATGGTGGATACCTGGCGCTGACCGAATGCGTCATACAAAGTGTTGTCTATCGCCCGTTGCGTAACGCCCATGCGCGCAGCAGTCACCCGATCCGTCTGAAGAGAAATCTCGAGTCCGCGATCCTGCTGATCGCTATTGACATCCGTCAGAACAGGTAAGGTTTGCAATTTATTTAACAGTTTTGGTGCCCATTCCGTGAGGTCGCTGACGTTGTCGGATTGCAGCGTGTACTGATACTGTGATGCCGCTGCCCGGCCGCCCACACGCACATCCTGTACGGATTGCAGAAACAGCGTGGCTCCGCTAATACGGCCCAGTTGAGAACGCAATCGCGCGACGATCTGATCCGCATTGAGCTTCCGCTCGTGCAGCGGTTTCAACGCCACGAACATGCGGCCGGTGTTGGGGGACCCGCCACCGCCGGTGAAAGCAATGACATTGTTGACAGCCGGATCTTGCGCCACAATGTTCGAAAACTCCGTCAGGCGCCGGCTCATTGCTTGAAACGACGTGTTCTGATCGCCCTGAATGATACCGATCAGGCGTCCCGTGTCCTGCTGGGGAAAGAAACCCTTCGGGATGACAACGTATAAATACGCGGTGAACGCTATCGTTGCGAGGGTTACGACTAACATCAGCGCCTGATGCCTCAAAACCCAGGAAAGCGTCCAGTCGTATCGGGAGACAATCCAACGAAATCCTCGCTCGCTTGCGTGGTAGAGGCGGCCGTGCCGGATTTCATTTTCCGGGCGTAGAAGTCTGGCGCACATCATTGGAGTCGTCGTTAAGGAAACGAGCAGTGAGACTCCGATCGCCACAGAAAGCGTCACTGCGAATTCGCGTAAGAGACGCCCGACGATTCCGCCCATCGAAAGAATCGGAATGAACACGGCAACCAGCGAAACACTTATCGATAAGACGGTAAAACCGATTTCTTTAGCCCCTTCGAGCGCCGCATCGAACGGCTTCATGCCTTTCTCGACATATCGCGTGATGTTCTCAATGACAACGATGGCGTCATCGACGACAAATCCGGTTGCGATTGCCAGTGCCATCAACGACAGATTATCCAGACTGTATCCGGCGAGATACATCACGCTGAAAGTACCAACAAGCGATACCGGCACGGCTACGCTCGGAATGATCGTCGTCCGGATATTTCGTAAAAACAGAAATACGACCATGACGACGAGAAGGACTGCAAAACCCAGCGCAATTTCTACGTCGCGAACCGATTCTCGAATCGTTGTAGTTCGATCCAACACAATCGACATCTTGATGGCGGAGGATATCGATGCTTGCAGAGTTGGAAGCAATTCGCGGACACGATCCACTGTCTCGATGATGTTCGCGCCGGGTTCACGAAAAATAATGATGGGAATTGCGGGTTTTCCATCAACGAGGCCAAGCGTACGGATGTCTTCAATCGACTCGTGGACTGTAGCCACTTGCGACAGCGACACGGGGGCACCGTTCCTGAACGCAATTGTGATCGGTTCGTACTCGCTTGCATTTAGCAGTTGATCTGTTGTTCCGATTTCCCACGTGCGGTGACGATTCTGCACTTCTCCTTTCGGCCGATTCGCATTGGCGGTGGTGAGCGCTATGCGAACGTCCTCGAGGCCAAGACTCATCGCGTTCAAAAGGGTCGGATTAACCTGAACTCGCACTGCGGGTAGCGCGCCGCCTCCGACCATCACCTGTCCCACGCCTTCGATCTGCGACAGCTTTTGTTGCAGGATTGAAGAGGCCGCGTCGTATATGCGGCCGCGATCGTAGATGTCGGATGTCAGCGACAGGATCAATATGGGGGCATCGGCGGGATTGACTTTTCGGTAGGTTGGATTGTTCGGAAGATTCGCCGGCAACTGGCTTCGTGCGGCGTTGATCGCGGCCTGGACCTCGCGTGCAGCGCCATCGATATCGCGGGTGAGGTCGAATTGCAGAACGATACTGGTGGAACCGAGATTACTGGACGATGTCATTTCGGTCACTCCGGCAATGCGCCCAAATTGCCGTTCGAGAGGCGTCGCCACTGAAGATGCCATGGTCTCCGGGCTCGCGCCCGGCAGCGCGGCCGAAACTTGTATCGTCGGGAACTCGACCTGAGGCAGCGGAGACACAGGCAGGGCTCTGTACGCGAGCGCACCCGCAAACGCAACCGCGATTGTGAGCAGCGTGGTTGCAACGGGACGATGAATAAATGGCGATGAGATGCTCATGGTGCGACGCGTCCCGGAGCCGTGCCCTGGAGTTTGGATATTCGCGCACGCCTTCGGCGTGATACATCGCTTCGCGGTGCCGGACCGATTTTCACGCGGCTCCCTCCCTCCTTCCAAGCCGTCTTGCCAGGCGATCGAACGCGAGATAGATGACCGGTGTCGTGTACAACGTGAGAAGTTGACTCACCACCAATCCGCCGATGATTGCGATGCCTAAAGGACGGCGTAATTCCGAACCGGTCCCACCGCCGAGCGCAAGCGGCAAGCCTGCAAAGAGCGCCGCCATGGTTGTCATCATAATCGGCCTGAAACGCAGCAGACATGCCTGAAAGATCGCATCGACCGGCGGCTTCCCTTCATTGCGCTGCGCATCCAACGCGAAATCGACCATCATGATGCCGTTCTTCTTGACGATTCCGATCAGCAGGATGATCCCGATCAGCGCGATGACATCCATATCCTGGCCGAACAGCAGTAGTGCCAACAGCGCACCCACACCAGCCGATGGAAGGGTTGAAAGAATCGTGATCGGATGGATGTAGCTCTCATACAGCACACCCAACACGATGTACACCGTGATAAGCGCCGCGATAATCAACAGCGGTTCATTCTTCAGGGACGTGAGAAAAGCCTGGGCCGTCCCTTGAAAACTGCCTCGCATGCTGGCGGGCAGCTTCAGATCGCCGACTGCCCTCTCGATTCGCTCCACGGCATCTCCAAGGGAAGCCCGTGGCGCCAGATTAAAAGAGATTGTGGCTGCGGGAAATTGCCCTTGCCGGTTGACGGCCAGCGGCACCGTCCGGGTCTCACTATGAGTAAAGGCACCGAGTGGTACCGCTCCTCCGGTAGCCGTGGTGACATAAACGTTCCCGAGATCTTCAGGCGACTGCTGGAATTGCGGCTCAACTTCCAACACCACACGGTACTGGTTTACCTGAGTGAATATGGTCGAGATCTGCCGCTGGCCGAACGCACTGTAAAGCGTGTCGTCAATCAACTGGGCGGTAATACCGAACCGTGCAGCCGTATTCCGATCAATAGCCAATCGTGCCTGTAATGCGCGGGTCTGAAGGTCACTTGCTACATCGCGCAGCGGCGGCACCATGCTCAACTGGCGCACCACTTGGGGGACCCAGCGATCTAGTTCGTTGACGTCGGGATCCTCGAGACTGTACTGGTATTGTGTCCGGCTGACGCGGTTTTCAATCGTCAACTCCTGCACGGGCTGCATGTACAATGTGATTCCCGGCACATTTGCCAAACGCGGTTGAAGACGGCGAATAACATCGCTCGCGTGAATTTTTCTCGCATCGAGTGGCTTCAGATTGATCTGAATTCGTCCGGTGTTGATGGTGGGGTTCGTCCCGTCGACACCGATAAAGGATGACAGACTCTCTACTGCGGGATCATGAAGAATTATGCGACTCAGGGCTTGTTGTCTTTCGGCCATGGCCGTAAACGAAACGGTCTGTTCCGCCTCGGATATGCCGAGAATCACTCCCGTATCCTGGACCGGGAAGAATCCCTTCGGAATAACGATATAGAGCAATACCGTAAGAACGAGCGTTCCCATCGCTACTAAAAGCGTCGCCCGTTGATGATCCAGGACCCAGCGCAAGGTTCTGCCGTAGTACTCGATGATCGAGGTAAATGCGTGTTCGGAAGCTCTATAGAATTTGCTCTGCTCCGATTCGGGCCTGCGGCGCAGGAGCTTTGCGCTCATCATCGGTGTCAATGTCAGCGACACGACCGCAGAAATAAGAATCGTCGCACTCAGCGTAACAGCGAATTCGCGGAAGAGCCTGCCGACAACATCCGCCATAAACAGCAGCGGAATCAGTACCGCAACTAATGAGACCGTCAGCGAAATAATCGTGAAGCCGATCTGCGCCGAGCCTTTGAGCGCGGCATCGAGGGGCTTTTCACCTTGCTCGATATAACGGGCAATGTTTTCGATCATGACGATGGCGTCGTCAACCACGAATCCCGTTGCGATCGTCATTGCCATCAGCGTCAGATTATTCAGGCTATAGCCGAGCAGATACATCACGCCAAACGAACCGATCAGCGAAACCGGTACAGCGATGCTTGGAATTACCGTTCCGGCAAAAGTGCGCAAGAAGAGGAAAATAACGACCACAACAAGAACGACCGTCAAAATCAGTTCGAATTGAACATCCTTCACGGAAGCTCGAATCGTGTTCGTGCGATCCGTCAGAATCGAAATATCAATCGAGGAAGGAATCGTGTTCTTGAGCGCCGGAAGCAGCGCCTTGATTCGATCGACGACGGCGATGATATTCGTGCCGGGCTGGCGTTGAACATTGACGATGATGGCCGGGACCGTATTCATCCATGCGGCCTGCTTCACGTTTTCGGCGCCGTCAATCACATCGGCAACATCCGACAGATGTACCGGCGCACCATTTCGATAAGCCACAACCAGCGGGCGGTACTCCTCGCTCGAAAGAAGCTGGTCGTTACTGGTAACGGTATAAGCCCGGGTGGGACCATCAAAGCTGCCTTTCGCCTGATTCACATTCGCTGCTGCAATTGCAGTGCGTAGATCCTCCATGCCGATGCCGTAACGCGACAATGCCAGCGGATTGGCCTGGACGCGCACAGCGGGCTTCTGCCCGCCGCTGATGCTGACAAGACCGACACCGAGTACTTGAGAGATCTTTTGCGCCAGTCGCGTCTCCGCAAAGTCCTGCACCTTCGAGAGAGGAAGCGACTGCGACGTGAGCGCCAGGGTCAGCACAGGCGCATCCGCAGGATTGACTTTGCTGTAGATGGGAGGATTCGGGAGGTCGGGCGGTAGCAAATTCGAAGCGGCATTGATTCCGGCCTGTACCTCCTGTTCGGCGACGTCGATACTCAGATCAAGCGCAAACTGCAGCGTCACGACGGAACTGCCGCCGGAACTGGAGGACGTCATCTGACTCAAACCGGGCATCTGGCCGAACTGGCGTTCCAGAGGGGCTGTCACTGAAGAAGCCATAACGTCGGCACTCGCTCCCGGATAGAACGTCACGACCTGGATAGTGGGATAGTCGACTTGAGGGAGGGCGGAGACCGGCAATGTCTGATAGGCTGCGATGCCTGCGAGAAGAATGGCGCTCATGAAGAGCGATGTCGCTATGGGCCTGAGGATGAAGATCCGTGACACGTTCATGGGGCGTCCAGCAAGGAAATTTCAAAATTGGACGATTCCTGCATCTCAAATCCGAAATCCGAAATCGTGAATCGAACTGTGAGTCCAATTCAAAATCTCGGATCTCGGATTTAAAATGCAGGAATCGTCCAATTTCAAAATTTCATCTCGTACCTACTCTCCCGGAGTCGGCTGCACCTTCGCACCGTGCTGCAGCTTATCTACGCCCTCAGTCACGACCGTCTCGCCTGGAGAGAGCCCTCGGTCGATTGATGCCACACCGGCTTCGATTGTTCCGGCGACGACATTTCGCGTTTGTACCGTGTCGTCTTCATTGACCACAAATACGAACGTGGTATCCGGACCATGTTGAACCGCCGCTACCGGAACCAGAACGGCCTTACGTTTCACGTCGACGAGCAACCTCGCGTTGACGAATTGATTCGGAAACAACGCATTATCATTGTTCGCGAAAGTTGCTTTGAAGCGGACTGTACCCGTGGCGACATCGGCCTGGTTATCGATGGTAAGTAATGAGCCGGTCGAAATTTTGTTCTTCAGATCGCGGTCCCACGCTTCCACCAACATCCGGCGCCCGGCCCGCAACTGTTTCATAACCTGCGGCACGTTATCTTGCGGAATACTGAAGATCACAGCGATCGGCTGTAGCTGAGTGATGACGGCGAGTCCGCCCTGATCGGTTGCGTGAACCATATTGCCGGGATCAACCTGGCGCAAGCCGATGCGTCCGTTGATGGGCGAAGTAATACGCGTGTATATGAGTTGTAGTTTTGCATTATCGATCGCTGCCTGGTCTGCTCTCACCGTCGCTTCGTTTTGTCTGACTAATGCAATCTGCGTGTCCAGCTGCTGCTTTGGAATTGAGTCCTGACTGTAAAGAATTCGATAGCGCTCGGCGTCGACCTTTGCGTTTTCCAGCAGCGCAACGTCGCGGTCCTTCTGAGCTTCGGCCTGTTCAAGCTGAACCTGAAACGGACGCGGATCGATTTCTGCGATCAAGTCACCGGAAGAAACCATCTGTCCTTCCCTAACGGCGACTCGCACGAGTTCTCCATCAACACGCGTTCGGACTGTGACGGTTTTGTAACCCACGACGGAGCCGAGACCCGTCAGGTAAATGGGTTGATCTCCCGACTTTGCGTTTGCTGTAACAACAGCTATCGGTGCGGAAATCGTTGGATGCGCAGCTTTACTGCCGTTGCGAAGCGTGAAATACGCGATAACAGCTACAAAAGCGGCGAGCACCAGCCCAATCCGTAGCGCTCTGCGGACGTCGGCTCTCATGAACCACAGCCCCCACAGTGGAATCCACGTTCCGTCCTTTCCGTCGAAAACAGCATTGAATCAAAACGGCCTCAGCCCGCTTTCGCTGGTTCGTCGAGGTAGGTGATGCATTAAATCGACCAAAGGGCAGGATCTTTTTTAACCACAAAGACATTCCGGAACGGTTGCGTAGTTACTGAAATTCCTTTAGGGATCTTTGATTGAATTTCGGTAACTACGCAACCGTTCCGGAATGTCTTTGTGGTTAAACCGCCTGACGACTACTCGCTTCCACCGCCGGTCATTGAAACCAGGCGATCAAAAAAGGCGCGGTAATGTTGAAGTGCAACCCGCAGGTCTTCTGTCGAAACATCGTCGCCGTGCCGCCACTTCTTCTCGAGGTTCGCACGTTGCAGGACAAAACTTTCCTGAATTTGTTTAAGCGCTCCAGCGACGAGACTGTCCGCATCTTCGACAGCTTTGCGCGGCTGGTCGACGAAATTTGTCTGAATGCTGTTCCATTGCGTGCGAAGCTGCTCGATTTGCTGTTTAGGGATCAGGGGCTCGCCGGCACTGCTCCGGCGCTGGAAAGGAATCACTTCCGCTTCTTCTACCCTTTCATCTCTCTTACGAGGCTCGTTTAAGTTCTTCATCGTAACCTCCAAGCATCTCATCGAATAATGTTCTGAAATGAACGAACGCCTTCCTTAACTCTTCGGTGGAAGCATTCCCACTGCGATGTTTAATGAAGAGCTCATCGGTTTGACGGAAATCCGACGCACGATCCGGATACGCCGCACAAAGATCCGCCAAACGATCGTTCCGATCTTTAATGCGGTAACCGCGGGTGCGCATGATATCGCTGAGAAGTTGGTCCGCATCGTCAACCGCTCCCTCGGGATCATCCACGAACCTCGCCTGACACATCCGCCATTCCTCAACAAATCTGGCACGCTCCGAATTGCTTAGAGGCCGGTGCTTCAACTCTTGAACGCGCGCTTCCCGCTCAGTCAGTTCGGCTTCTGCGCGTCTTCGATCCCCCTCGAGTTCTCTGACGCGCCGGTCATACTCGGTTCCGAAATGGTCTCGCAAACGTTCACTGCGTTTGCGTGT
>DATFXZ010000019.1:0-6351 GCA_035315305.1 Terriglobia bacterium
TCGGCATCATGGTCTAAAGCGGCATCATGCCCTAAAACATTTCGTCTATCGCTACTACGATTCGATCCATTCGCGTCAGCCTGTGGCCAAAGCGGAAAGCTAACTGCAGGTCTCCGGTACTGTCATTACTCCAGAAGGTGCTCGATCCTAACTCTTGACCTGAGCACCCCCCAATGGTAGCGCCGATGAACCACACACCAATCAGTACAGTAGCCCATAGGCCGACATTCGCAGTTTTCTCGCCGGGAGTGCGTCAGTTGGCGAGTAACCGCGTATTCGGAGACCTACTCCACACGGAGAGCTGTCAACGGGTCCAGCTTGGTGGCACGGCGGCCGGGAATATAACAAGCCATCAACGCGACAAGGATCAGGACAAATGCGACGGCAGCGATTGTAGTCGGGTCCATTGGCTTGACGCCGTAAAGCTAATTGGCGATAAGGCGAGTGGCGCCGTAGGCTCCGCCGATACCGATGGCGAGGCCAATGGCGATCACGAGAAAACCCTCACGCAGAACAAGACGAAGAATGTCCGATTCCTTTGCGCCCAGCGTTGTCCGTTAGAGCGAACCCGAACCTACGTCAGAATTGCGCATCTGATGTTGGACTTCGTGGCTGGAGCAGCGCGTGACCACGACAGCGAAACGCTGTGTCGCTAATCGACCAATACACGAGCGCCATCCAATCGGCGTGCGACACGATCGTCCATTCCGACCGTGATGCCACGCGAAACGCAGCAGGATTCAAGGACCGGGAGCTTGCCCTGCGGCAGCATAATCGCCGGCTTCGCGACATCAACGCGTCGTTGACCGTACACGAACGACCGCCGGTCGCTCGTGCGCTCGAGTTGGCGACCTCGATTCCGGGCAAGAGATGCTGGGCTTGATTTTCCATAAAAGATATCGGCGGCTTTCCACAATCGACGCTTATCGGGCAGCAGCGTAATAGCCGGGTCTGGCGCGAACTGTTATACGTGAGGCACCGTGGGGCGGGATCATCCGCACGCTTATTTTTCGCCACTGTCCATCGCGGAGTGTGTTCGTTGAGCGATAGCCGAGCAGGTACTGACTTCGAATTTCCTGCGCGATTTGCCTGCAGATCATTTCGAGATTGCGAGTGGAACTCGTGAAGAAGGCCCGGCCTGGCGTTACGGACGTCAAGCCCTCTAGGACTTCGTGGCCACTGCGGTGGAGCATTCGGGACGGTGATTCCTTTTCCGGAAGGATGCCAATCGCGTAAATCGCCGCATCCTGTTCTCGGGCGAATTCCTCGATGGTCCTAAAACTGTAACGGCTGTTGTTATCTTCGCCGTCACTGATCAATAAGATTGCCTTCCGCGGCCGAGTCCCCTGTCGAAGCTTATCGAGGGCGATATGAACGGCGTCGTACAACGCTGTCGGGCCCGTCGCGGCCACGCCTTTGATTCGGTCCTCAAGGCGGCGTGTATCGGTTGTGAAGTCTTCGGCAACCATTGGACGCTCGTTAAACTCCACCAAGAAATATTCGTCATCACGGTTTCCCTCTTTGAGAAAGGCTACTGTCGCGTCGTGTGCGACTGACGCTGCGCTTTTCATACTGCCGCTGATATCGAGGATCAAACCTATGCTGACTGGAATGTCTTCGGCCGAGAAATATTCGATCTTCTGCTCAACTTTGTCTTCCAAGAGTTTGAAATTTTCGGCCGATAATCCCCGCACGTACTCGCCGCGACGATTCGTGACCGTCACACCCACGAGCGTAAGATTCACATCGACTTGGATACTGGTGTTTTGCGGAACTTGATACGAAGATGCGCTCCGTTGCTGACCATGCGATGCGGCCGCCAGTGTAGTCACGAGTACAAGAAGGCATCCAAAGGGTTGAATGATGGCCTGGATTACTTTCATCGAAAGCTCTTTAAAACTAAATCTCGACTTTAAGCTGCTCCTTTGTGAACCATGTATAGAGCGGCTGGCAGTGAACCAATAACGTCATTGAGCGAGCTAGAGTTGATCCCGGTATTGTTCGAGGGCAACCCGGACCAATTGGCTTCGGGTACGTACACCGGCTTTGTCGAATAACTGCTGAAGAGTTGCTTTTACAGAGCTTTCCGAGATATCCAGACGATCGGCGATCTGTTTGTTCGTTAAGCCTTCCAAGATGTAGCGGAGGACCCGGCGTTCCCGTTCGCTCAGTTGCTGTTTTGAAGCAGGCTGGTCTTGTTTTTCGGCAATGGGCACATCGAACATTCTTCTCAAATATTCTTGCTCGAACCAGACGCCGCCGCTCATCACCTGGCGGATAGCCTGGGACAACGTTGCCGCAGAACTGTGTTTCATAAAAATGCCGGATGCACCCAGCCGCATCAACTCGGGTCCTTCAACATGGCTTAGACCCGCGGTAACAATCAACACTTTGCCCTGGAAGCCGATCAGTTTCGCCTCTTGGAGGAAATCAGAGCCCGTTTGCCGCCCAAGATCGTAGTCGAGCAGCACTAGATCCACGTGTGTAGTTGAAATAATGCGTAGTGCGTCATGCGTTGTGCTGCAGTCCGCAACGACGGCGAAGTCCGGTTCTGTACTTAAAAGGCGCGCAACACTCTCACGAAAGAGGGCGTGATCATCAACGATAAGGATGTGTACCTTTGTGGTTGTGCTACTCACTTAGGTGTGCCCCACATGGCGCCGCCATCAGACTAGCTGTGAAGCAAGATCCCTGAACACGCGGCTCGTAGAGGAGATCCCCGTGAAATGTCTGCAGTATGGCCTTCGAGATATAGAGGCCGAGTCCATTCATATCCGCTTCGGATTGAAATGGCCGGAACAAACGGTCAGGTTCACGAACTCCAGGGCCTGTGTCTTCGAAACGCAAAAGCACACCCTCATGATTCGGTAACGCCGTAACCGTTAGCTGCTTCTGCACACACGACCTCATTGCACGAAGACTGTTTTTCGTTATGTTCAGAAACACCTGCAACAGGCCGTAGCGGTCCGCCCAAACGAGTGGCAAGTGTTCGGGAATTCTCCAATCCACGGTCATTCCCGCTTCGGTGAATGATGTTTGAATCAGAATCCTCAATTCATCAAGAACTGGATGGAGATCAACCGGCGTAATGCTGTTTTCGGCAGACGGCCGCAGTTCCATTGACACGACTTTCGTCAGACCTTCGGTGAGCGTTTGCAACGCCTGAAAATCCTGATTTTCAGGCAATCCAGGCACGTGAGAGAGGTTCTTTTGAACCACCGACACGGCGCTGCAGAGATTCCGGATCTCATGACACACGCCTCCAACGAGGAGGCGCGCATTTTTTAGCACGTGATTCAGACTGAGTTCTTCGCGGTCTCGAAGTTCTTCGGAAAGATCCACCACGATCGCGGCCAGCTTGGACCCCGTCGATGTCTTGTATGTCGAAAACCACGTGGCGGCCAGGAATGCTTCCCCATTTTGCCGCTGGCCTTTGCACTGCATTGCTGTCCGGAGAATTTTCGAATTGTAATCGCGTAGCGCGGCATAAAGATCCGCCAGGTACGAACGTACGGAGTGTCCGGCTAAAGAAACGTCATCCGGAGCGAACAACTGCCGGGCGGCCTCGTTGGCGCGAAGAATTGTTCCACCGGAGTCCATCGTGATGATGGCTGCTGGGCTAGTCTCAATCAGCATTTCCAATTGATCTTCGGCATCGCGCCGGAACCGAACCTGTTCCTCCACTTCCTGGAGGTGGGACGCCATCAAATGTCTGTTGCGAACGAGTTCGGATAAGAAGAATCCAGTTCCGGTAAACGCGATGGTGACCATCGCCGTCCGAACAGGATCCGGAGACGGGAATGAACTAAATACCTCGTGCAAAATCGCGCAAAAAAGCGAGAGTCCAAAGATCTCCAGGCGCCGTAAGAATCCGCCAGCGAGCATGATCGGAAACAGATACAGAAAACCGAGTGAAACGTACGGCTTCGTTGCCCAGTCTACGACTGCGATCGAGAAGATGAGGATCGACGCAACCAACAGCGATCGGAAACGGTTCTTAGGCGCGTAAAGAAAGGAAAGATCCACAAACACGCCGTATATACCGCATCTTGGCTACCGGCAAGACTGTTGGCCAAAAGATACGTCGACTTGTCCTAAAGATAGTTCGTGGTAGCCGAACGATACTCCATTAATGGCCGAACGATAGCCTAATCCTGGACGAAAGATAGCAGTCTCTACCCGAAAGATAGCCTTCCTAAGTGACGCGGCTTCCAGACACTATGGTGCAGTTCCTTGTTTTGAGCACGCTATGAAATCCATTCGCATTCTGATCGTTGGCCAGTCTTCGGAACAGCCTATTTTCCGCGAGATTCTTTGTGCTGCTGGATTCGAAGTTTTTGCCAGGCAAACCATCGTGGAAGCTCTCCCGGTGCTTAACGGGATCGATGTGGTCATTGCGGACGCAGCGGTGGAAAGCACCAAAGGCCTATTCGAACAATGCTGGAACATGGAGGCACCTCCAGGCCTTATTGCCATAACGGACCCGTGGACAATCTCCTCCGCGCTGCAGAATCTTCGTGATGTCCCCGTTACGTTTTTGAAGCGCCCGTTTTTCCGGGACGAGCTGCTCTGTACTGTCCGGGAAGCCATCCGGCACGTCGAACTCGTCCGCAACTACGTCCGGTTAAGGCAATACGTGGACGTGCACGGCTGGCCGAGGAGTGGCCGCGATCCCCTTTGACGTAGGCAGGAAATCTGAATGACTCGAGCTATCGTCGATTTTGCAGTTCGCCGAAAGCTGCTGGTTCTCGCAATAGGCATTTTGCTAATGGTTTGGGGCTTGTATTCGTTCCACAGGCTCCCCGTCGAAGCTTATTCGGACGTAGCCAATACTTATGTGGACGTGATCACGCAGTGGCCAGGTCATGCGGCGGAGGAAATTGAACATCAAATCACGATCCCGGTTGAAGCAGCATTGAACGGACTAGGCCATCTCGAACATTTGCGGTCACTCTCGCTTTTTGGGCTCTCCGCAGTAACTCTCATTTTTGACGATGATGCAGACAATTATGTGTCGCGACAGCAGGTCGTAGAAAGACTGTCTGGCATCAATCTTCCTCCCCACATCAGTCCGTATTTATCGCCAGACTCCAGCCCTTTGGGACAGATTTACTGGTACACGCTGACGAGCACGAACCCCCAATACGGTCTAACAGAGTTGAAGGGACTTCAGGATGGGTATTTAGAACGCGAGTTCAAGTCAGTGCCCAATATTGTCGCGTTGTCGCCAGTTGGTGGAATGACACGCGAGTACCAAGTAAAAATTAATCCCAACAAGCTCGTTTCCTACGGATTGAATATCAAGCAAGTCGAACAAGAACTTGCCGCGAACAACGACAATGTCGGCGCAGGTTCTATCGAACGGGGAGAACAAGCATTCAATATCCGCGCCATCGCACTCGTTAACACAACGAATGATATCGCGGAGGTTGCGCTCGCCATGCGGAACGGAACGACCGTTCGTGTTCGGGATGTTGGCGACGTAGTAGAAGGGACGAAAATCCGCCTGGGAAAGGTTGGGAAGACCATCCACCGTGAAGATGGCCAAATCATCGACGATGATGACCTGGTTGAAGGCATCGTCATTATGCGTAAGGGTGCCCCGTCCGATGAAACGATTGCAGCAGTAAACGCGAAGGTCAAACAGCTGAACGACGAACGGCTTCCGCCTGGCGTTAAGATCGTGCCCTATTTGAACCGCGGCGATCTTTTCCGCAACAGGACACAGACTGCCGCTCACAACCTCTCTGTAGCCACGTTTCTTGTCATCGCAGTGTCGTTCCTGGTCCTGGGAAGTGTACGCGCTGTATTGATTGTGGGACTTAGTATTCCGTTTTCCCTACTGTTTGCGTCGATTTTTCTAGACCTCCGCCAGATTCCGGCTGATCTTCTTGCGCTTGGCGCGATAAATGTTGGCATGGTTGCTGGTGGCGCCGTCGTCGTGATCGAAAACGTCTTGCGGCATGTCAGCCGCGGTTATGGTTTGCAGTCGTCGGTTGACGATAAGGTCAAGCTGGCGGTCAACGAAGTTCAACGTCCAGTCTTCTACGCAATTGCAATCAGCTGCACGGCGTATTTATCTATTCTCACCCTGCAGAATATTGAGGGGAAGCTGTTTCGACCGATGGCGGAGATGGCCGCTATTGTGTTAATCGGAGCCTTCTTTTTTTCTTTAGTGTTGGCGCCGGCGATGGCCAGTGTCTTTTTCCGAGGGGGAGTTCGCGAATGGCGCAGTCCAGTATTGGCTTCCCTCACTCGAATTCATGGCCGAAGTCTAACGTGGTGTATCCATCATCGGTGGTTTACGGTGGGAGTATCGTTGATACTCCTGATCGCTGCCTCTTGCATTTG
>DATFXZ010000020.1:0-2383 GCA_035315305.1 Terriglobia bacterium
GGACTGCCAACCACAAGCTCGGAACGCCGAGTACACTTTCAAAGCTGACAAGCTGGTGTGACCACGAGAATTCTGCTGCTCACGCCATGTTCGCTAGATAATTTGCCGGCAATTCTCAGCTTGCGGCATGATTATCCAAATCTACGAAGTCACGACACCTGCAGAAGCTCGTGCCCTCGGCGCAATGGGCGTCGACCACATCGGTGTTCTGGTTGGCGATGGTTCCTTTCCTCGCGAGCAGACAATCGACAAAGCGGGTGAAATTTTTGCGGCGATTCCCTCGGAGTCAAAGGCGTCGCTGTTATCGCTTTCCGACGATGTGGATCTTATTGCGCGGATCACCGCCGCCCTTCTGCCAAATATCCTGCATCTTGGGGCGGCGCCGGAGCACCTTTCGCCAGCCCAGCTGCGAACGCTTAAAGCGGAGTTTCCGCAAGTCTCACTGATGCGGAGCATTCCCGTAGTTGACGAAAGCAGTATTGCTCTCGCTCGTTCCTATGACGGGATCGTCGATTGGTTACTCCTCGATAGTTACGAATCCGGCGATCGCCAAATCGGCGCCCTCGGCGTAACACATAGCTGGGAACTGGACCGGCGGATCATCGAAAGTGTGCGCATCCCGACGATTATCGCTGGCGGATTAGGACCCGAAAACGTTCAGGACGCTATCTGCGTCGCGCGCCCAACTGGCGTTGATTCCAAGACCAAAACCGACAAGAACGACGGAACGCATACTAAAGATCTGCAAAAAGTTTTGGCGTTCGTAACGGCGGCGCGTAGCGCGAATAAGACAAGCATCTGACGTTTCGCGTCCTCACGCGCCCGACTCGACTTCACCAGAGGTTAGAAAACTGTTGATTAAATCAGCGAGCGCTCGTGGATACTGCGCCATGAAGGCGTGGCCGCCGTGAGGAAACTGAGCGAGCCGGGCGCCAGGAATTGTGTTTACGAGTTTCACGGCATTCGAAGCAGGGATCAGGATGTCCTCCGTTCCAGTAGCAATGAACAGCGGCACGCGTATCTTGCGCAGTTGGCTCGTTAGGCCATTGCGATGCCATGCAGCCATCGCCGCAGCCTGACGGTTTAGAAGCTCCGCCGATAATCGCGCACGAGCCGCCGCCACGATATCGCCGAATTCGCGATGGAAAGATTCGGCGACGTCGTTTGGAAAAAGCAGGAACAACAGACGCCGAGCTTGCTCGTTAGGCGTGCCGGACGTGTTAACGAGCTCGGACCACACTTCAGGCGAAGCGAGATCCGCCTCGATCCCTCCCGGATCCGTTGAGAGCAGCACGAGCTTGTCAACGCGATCCGCGTACTTCACCGCGAATGACTGCGCGATGAATCCGCCCATTGACCATCCCATCACACTCGCGCGCTCAATACCGAGCGCCTTGATTACATGCGCGGCATCATCGGCGAGCTTCGCGATGTCGAATGACTGTCCATCGTCTGTCGAGCCACCGATGCCACGGTTGTTCAGCAGGATGAGTTCGTTGGAATACGCGAGTCGATCAATAAAAAACGGATCCCAATCCGCACTCGTCGCTCCGAACCCATTCAATACCAGAAGCGGCCGGCCCTTCCCGACTCGCCGATACACAATTTGAGCGCCATCAACCGTGACGCTCGCTAATGATCCGGTAGCGTCAGACATCGACCTCGGAGTTGAATCTTGCATGTTGAGCGATGAACGTTCCCGTTCATGGGAAACGTAAAGACAATTCAATTCTTCGCGCTTATTCCTCTGTTCGCGAGCGCGTTTACTGGGTGCGCTTCAAGCAGCAACGCGGATACACAGCCGGGTGTCGATCAAACAATTCCGGGGGCAACCAAATGGGGACATTACGACGGCGAGCCTGTGACGAAATGGAATCCCGACGGGCGCACGATGACGCTGTTAACTGAGTTGCGCTATACCGATCCCAAGGGGGAAGTGTGGGTTGCGCCGATTGGTTCCGTCGTCGATGGCGCATCCATTCCGCGGTATCTCTGGTCCGTTATGGGTGGACCGTTTGAAGGCAAATATCGCAATGCTTCGGTGCTGCACGACGTCGCGTACGGCGAGCACAAGCGTCCGTGGCAGGATTGTGACCGGATGTTTTACTACGCGATGCGTTGCAGCGGGGTCGGAGCGACTGAATCCAAGACTATGTACTACGCTCTCTACAAATTCGGGCATCACTGGAAGTTCCCCATCAAACGCGGGAAACCGGTGAAATATGAAGGTGGCCTGGTAGCGAGAGGTGAAGAGATTCCCCGTGCGATTCCAGTGAATCCAACGGAGATCAATCAGGCGCGGAATTGGATCAGCAACACTGATCCCAGTCTGGAGCAGATCGAACAACGAGCGCAAACCGAAGCGTGGTAATGCCGGCGCCGT
>DATFXZ010000021.1:0-5225 GCA_035315305.1 Terriglobia bacterium
ATTTTTTTAGTTCCGGGTTACCAACCAGGTGCCCCCGCTGCGAACCGACATGCTCTCACAACGGACGGTTAATCGCTTCGAGTGTTTTTTCGGAGGTGATCGTTCCGAGTCTCGTTCTGGAGCGCTTCCCTGACATCTGACGATTTTCAAACACATCGCGAAGGATATCGCTCGCAATCGAGATCGCGGATCAGACTGCTCAGCGATGGCATGACTTGTGCAGACCGTCTCTCATTTACGGTCTGTTGAAAACGCTAGTAGCGAGGAAAAAGTTTTTATGCAGCATCCTGAACGACGAATTCTTTGTATCATCTTGAGGTCCGCTTTGTTTGTTGGCCTCTGTATCGCCCTGATTTCAACGGCTGCTTACGCGCAGCAGCCGCCATCGCCATGCCATCCGAATAATTCCGCAAACCAGGACATGACTACTGTCGGCACGCGGGGAGACATCGTGCGCCTGCCAGATGCGTTGAAAAATCGGCTCGTTGAATTGGCAGGACGACCACATAGCCAGTTGCCCACACAAGCTTACGCCGAAGCTCATGAGGACAACCCACCGTTTGCGCCCAAACCCAGCCAACTTTTTCAGTACTACCTGCTGGATACAAGTGGCTTTGAGCCGAATCCCTTCACCAGTCTCATTCCGGGTGTTAACGATACTGCCATGCTCACCGCCGCGGGTTCCAATTGCGGCCTGCCTACGATTGGCGCAGTCCGTGTGGTACTTGAACCGAAGCCGGGCTTACCCACCGATCCAAACAACGTCCGGGCATTCATCGATATCTTCACCGACATCTCAGGCCTATTCGTCATTAATAATGAGAGCGGCTGGTATGAAGGATGGATGATTCATGATCTGACTGTAGCTCCGATCAACAACGTGCCCCGCCAAGATGGTCACGCACAATTCGGTACCATCCTGAAGGCCGATGCGGATTTATTGAGAGCGATGGGCAATCATAACAACACGCCAGGAAAAATCTTCACGACGGATGGCAATCTTCCGCGATTCCCTAACGCATCGGATTATTTTCCAAACAGACAAACCAATGTCGTTCCGATTCAGTTGAGCATGGGCGCCTGGAATACGCTGCAACAGGCCGACGGGCACGCCTACTGGGAGTTCAATTACACAACGAACTGGATTCACCCACTTTACGAACTGCCCTTTACAGGCGGCATCCCGGGGACGTTCGACGCAGGCGAAATTGGTGCGCTACAGTCCATCATTCCTGGTTCTGGCCCGAGTGGCGTAAGGAACACCCCGTTCCGTTACGGTGATGATCCAAACAACCAGGGGGTAATCCAGGCGTCCGGTCCACGCGACCCGGATAAATTCGATGCGGAGGACGACCGGCAGAGAGAATTCCGTCAGCGGTTCATTCCCAGTGGTTTGGCCAACGAGATTTTCTTGGACGTGTATGAAAGGTTGGCTTCTTTTGAGCCGCGTGTGACTAATTTCAACAAACGTCTCTTCGATGCCTATGCGTTGGAGGTTGCCAGGGTCGACCAAAATGGGGATGGCGTCATCTCTGCTGCCGAAGGCGACGTGGATACAGCTTCGGACGGATTTGAGGACAATTCGCGGTTGTTTATTCCGGCAACGCAGTTCGACCGCTTCGCCGTAACGCGCGAAATCAATGACGGACTGCTGGCACCGCGTTTTGCCCCTAGTCAAAAGGCTTGGGTGATGTCAGGCTCATTGGTGCGTGTCAACCCGGCCGTGCCTGCTTCAGAAGGAGAGGACAGCGACGACCGATAAAAGTCCACGAGTTTAGTGGCCGGCGGCAACGACTGCCGGCCCGCACCGGGAGTACTCGCGTCACGTGTCGCCTGCGCTATTGCATCCGGCTATCAAGCCGTTTCTTGCCCCACGTCGAGGTACAGCTCTTTGGCGTCGTCATTGTAACCGAATACCTCAGAGAATCGTCCCCAGGAAATCAGGACGGATACCACGTTCTTGGGATTCTCGTTGGGGAGCCATTCGGCCACCTTCTGTTCGACAACCTCCACAGGAAGCCGCAGCGTTTCGCTTTGCTTGAGAAGTTCGCCGACCTGCTGAACGATTCGAAGGTCGCTAAAAAGGTTATGGAGCATTTCCTTGCGCACGTTGATATCTCCTTCTACGAAGGATCTGCCGGATTCGGTAAGGACCACCGTTTGTTTGGGAGTGTCCACAAGATCGAGAAGTTCGGCAGCCTTGACTAAATAGAGAGTTTGACCAAAGTCTTTGCCGATCTTCTGGGAAAGGTCAAAAATGTCTGCCATACCTCCTTCACCGTGGATAGACTCCAGAAGCCCGATCACCTCGGAGATTTGGACGGCGGGCAAGATCTGCAACGCACTCTCCTTGACAGGTACTCGAACAACCGCTTCAGGTTTTGCGACTTCCGGCATGACTGCCTCGGTCATGACATCATGAATGCGCGAAACCATCCGAATGAATGCAGCCGACTGTTCATCTCGGGGATAGGGCAGGTCGTTCAAAATTTCGTCCCGAACGTGGCCAGGGTTGACACCCATAACAAGAACTCGTTTCGCGATAACGATCGCCTCCTGAATGTTATGCGTCACAATAAGTAGCGAGCGAGTTGGGATTTTCCCCGTGTGAAAAATGTTGATGATTTCAATCCGGAGCGTATCTGCCGTAAGCACGTCCAAAGCGCTGAATGGCTCGTCGAGAAAGAGGATTGGTCGTTCCATCACTAAGGCGCGGGCAACCCCCACGCGCTGCTTCATACCGCCCGATAACTCCCGGGGGTAAGCCTCTTCAAACCCCTCAAGCCCCACGAGGTCAATCGCACGTTTCACCCTTTGCCTCGCAGTGTCAGGCTCCATAGTCAGAGGCTTGAGGGCAAGCGCAATATTCTCGAAGACGGTTTCCCACGGAAAAAGAGCAAAAGACTGAAATACGAGCGCAACGTCCGGATTGATGCCCTGCAGTGGGCTCCCGCGGCGCAATGTCTCGCCGGAGCTGGCTTCTATAAGTCCTGACATGATGCGCAAACAGGTAGACTTTCCTGATCCGGATGGGCCAAGGAGCGCCACAACATCACCGTCGCGGAGACACAAATTCACACCTTCAAGAACCTTGAGCTCGGCGCCTGATTCAAGTTGAAATTTCTTCGACACCGATCGCAATTCGATCAAGGATGGTTCCGTCATCTTATAAATCCATTCGATAGCGCGTTTGAGACAAATGATAGATCCTTGCCCAGACTGTTCGATTAAGCAGAATCACAACGGCAACCATGACGGTGAGGCTCGCGGCGAGCAACGGAAAATTCGCGCTTGAGGCCGCTACACTGATCAGCGAGCCAAGGCCGTGCGTCGTGAGTAGTTTTCCTTTATAAAGAAGGTACTCCGCGACGATGCTTGCGTTCCATGCACCTCCGGCCGCCGTGACCCATCCCGTGACGAGTGCTGGGAAAACGCTGGGGATGTAAAGCCTTTTCCACAACTCCCACTTGGGAACCTTCATCAGAAGTGTCGCGTACTTCAATTCAAGGGGGATTCTCATCGCTCCCGCAAGCACATTGAACAAGATGTACCACTGTGCGCCGAGTAGCATCAAAAACATGGCGCCCAATCCGAATGGAATTTTCAGAACGAACAGAGCTGCGAGAGCAAGCGGATAGAGCATGGGCGCCGGAAACGATGCCAGCACCTGAACGACCGGCTGTGCTAGGCGAATCCTGTGCTGCGACGTCCCAATCCAGATTCCAACCGGCACTGTCCATATCGATCCCAGCATCAAACACGTAAACACCCGGAGAAACGTGAACGATGCCCCGGCAAGGAGACCCATCCAGGTCTCAATCGGTACATGCAGAAGCGTGTATACGAGGCGTATTGTTCCGTACATCACGAGAACAACAAATCCGGAAAGGAGCAGCCGAACACTCCAAATCAGGAGTGGTGACCAGCGCGACTTCGTTTTCATGAAGCGCCGCGCGTCGAGCTTCGGTTGAAGCCTTTCCGCAGCCATTTCACCTTTTCGCAGCAACGACCGATGAAGGGCTCGCCTCCGGTACATGATGGTTAACCACCTCAGAAGTGTGGATTCCCGCACCAAGTTTCGCATGAGCGGTTCGGTCACGGTAAAACCCGGAATATCCTCCAGTCGGAATTGGTGCGCCCATGCGAGCACGGGCCTCCAGATGACAATGTCCATGACAACGATCAGCAGAGTCATGGCAACAATTCCCGCAACCATCGCATAAGTATTTCCTCGCGCGATCGCTGTTGCCATATAGGCGCCTATTCCTGGCAGCCGATATTCTTTATCCCCAAGCGTGAAGGCTTCACACACACTCAAGAAGAACCACCCTCCGGACATCGACATCAAACCGTTCCAAACCAGATTCATGGCCGAAAATGGCAACTCCACTTTTCGGAGCTTTTCCCATGAATTGAAACCGATGATCGCTGATACTTCGCTGAAATCCGCGGGAACCGATTTCAGCGATGAATAAAAGCTGAACGTCATGTTCCACACCTGACCCGTAAAGATCATGATGATGCATGCCAGCTCAAGCCCTATGTTCGTCCGCGGGAACAGTGCGATCAGGGCGAGGACGAGTCCGGGTAGAAACCCGAGTACGGGGATACTTTGAAGAATGTCGAGAAGTGGAATAAGGATTCGCTCTGCCTTTACCGACTTGGCCGCCCAGTAGCCCACAATCAATGTGAACAACAAGGAAATACCGAATGCGGCCATTCCCCTTAGCGCTGAAAAAAGCGTGTAGTAGGGAACAGAGTAGAGCGACAGATCAATGTCGATTGCTGTGCGGAAGGGCGTCTCCAACTCGCGTCCGTAGGCAATAAGGGCATAAATAGTCGCGAGAATTAGAGCAAGTACGATGACATCGGCGGCCGAAAAAGGCCGTCGGATGATAATTTTCTGCATCAGCGTCCAATCCGATTCTCTCAGGGGTCACGGAACGATGGTGTTACCTTCGCAGCATCTTCCGCAAATTTAATCCGATTCGTTGGAACATGGCGATGACCAGCAAAAGAGTGAACAACGGCGCGAACACATTTGCTCGACCTGTCACCACTTCATGAGTCGTCAACGCCGTGGCACACAGCGCCAGTCCGGCAATCACCTTGTAGCTTAGGATCGGACGCAGTATTGCAGCAACGGTGGTGATTACTAACGCGGCTACGTTAAAGAGTAACGTTATCTCGAACGCGATCATATTGCCTGCCGCTTCATGAATCGG
>DATFXZ010000022.1:0-11045 GCA_035315305.1 Terriglobia bacterium
CATAGGTCTCTGTCACATTTGGTAGTGGCCTTACACGTTCCGTGTCTGTAGACTTTCACGTTCATGAACATCCTTCTGTACAGTCCCGACAACGGCGTCACCCGCAACTTCATGCCACACCTTTGGATGTTCCTCCTCAAAGCGCTCACTCCGAAGGAACACGACGTATTCCTCATCGATGGAAATGCGCAGCCGATGACGGAATCTCAAATTGCTCAATTCGTCCGCGATAACAATATTCAACTCGCCGGTATCAGCGCGATGACGCGAATGGCGGCGCGCGCATACCGCATGGCTGATGCGATTCGGTCTGCAGGCGCGAAGGTTGTCTTTGGCGGCCCTCACGTGACCGAAGTTCCCGACGAGCCGCTTGGAAGGACGGACGAACCGAGACATGCGGATGCTGTCGCGCTTGGAGAGGCCGACTTCACCTGGCCGCGCATCATCGCCGACGCTGCCGCAGGTAAGCTGCAAGAAATCTATGAACCGGTCGACGATCAGAAGAAGGAAATAAAACCGTCCCTCGAAAACTACCCAATGATTCCATGGGAGACGCTCGACCTGACGCAATTCAATTTGATGCGGAAGGTGCCCAAGGCTGTTCACTACGTTCTGAGGCGATTCACCAAGGAATGGGAGAGTCTTTACCTTGTGCCGATCGAGTCGGGAAGGGGCTGTCCGTATGGCTGTGATTTCTGCACCGTAACCGGCTTCTTTGGTGACTCAATTCGCTTTAGATCGAACCAGAGTGTTGTCAATGAGCTGCTAAGTCTCAAACGCCGGGCGCGAGCCGAACACGGGCAGATGGGTGTGTTTTTCATCGACGATAATTTCGCGATCAACGTGAAGCGTACCAAATCGTTGTTGCGCGACATCATTGCCCATGACGCAACGGTGCCCTGGGTCGCACAAGTCAGCATCAATCTTTTGAAGGACGAAGAACTTCTCGATCTGATAGCAGCAAGCGGGGGCCGGTGGATTTTCATCGGACTGGAGTCCGTGGATGCTGCCAATCTCAGCGGCGTCAACAAGGGCTTCAACAAGCCTGCCGACTATAAGCTCGCACTCGATCGCCTGGCCGAACGCGGCATCTATGCGATTACGTCTTTCATTTTCGGCATGGACGGCGACACGCCGGGCGTTGCTCAGCGCACTCAGCAAGTCATGGACTCGTGGCCTCCCGGACTTCCTGTGTATGGCCTCATGACGCCATATCCCGCAACTCCGCTGTATGATCGTCTCCTCCGGTCCGGCCGTCTGACCCGGCCGAAACACTGGCTCGATTTCCGGCCGTTTCGTATGGCATACACACCCGACAAAATTTCTATTGATCAGGCTGAAGCGGAGGTTCGGGAAGCGTGGACGCATGCCTATAGTCCCAAGGTGATCGCCAACGGTTTGCGCAGAATCCGCAAGCGCCCGCTCCGCGAGCGAACAGTCATGTTCTTCGCACACCTTGCATTTCGTGGCATCTACTTTCCGCAAATGCGGCGCCGGGAGTGGTTTACGCTGATTTGGAAGAATCGCCGCCCCCTGCTCTCACTTTGTTATGAAGCATTTTCGGAACTCTTGAGAGACAATCAAGTACGAGGAGTTGTGGATGGCAAAAAATTCGCGCCCGTCAGGAAATAAGCGCGCTCGAGAGAGAGCACAAGCCGAAAGAACTAAGGAAAAGCAAAACCGCCGTTTGGAACGCCGCGAACGCAAAGCGAACGCCGGACCCAGGCCTGTCGGAGAAGATCCCGATCTCGCCGGTATGCAACCAGGTCCTCAACCGCGTCCGGAATGGCTCGACCTGCCTGAAGACAAAGAAGAGGTAAACGAAGAAGAAGAAGAGGTGTAGGTACAAGTTAATGAGCAAAAAATTGTATGTGGGAAACCTATCGTTTCAAACGACGGAAGAAGAACTCAACGGCATCTTTTCTCAGTTCGGCGCCGTAGAATCCGTCACGATTATTACCGACCGGGACACCGGCAGGTCCAAAGGTTTTGGATTTGTGGTGATGGAGCAGGCCGACGCGGACAAGGCGATTGAGCAACTCAACGGAAGCCAGCTTGGCGGCCGCAACCTCACGGTGAATGAAGCGCGTCCTATGGTGAAAAGGGAATTCAATGACCGCGGAAGAGGCCGGGGCGGCGGTGGTGGTGGGGGTCGCAAACGCTACTAGCAGCATCCTTCACGGCTTGATCTTGTAAGTCTTGTCCGGCATCTGTTCACGATGCGACGTGTGGCAGGCATTACAAAATTTTCCGACACCGTTATACGACGCCTGAGCTTTCTGAACATTGTTGGCTTTAGCTGCGGCAATGATTGTTGCGGCTGCATCCTGAGCACCTTTCGCCGCATCGAGCGCATCCTTGGTTTTGAACTGTGCCCAGAAATCCTCGGTCTCTTTGAATAACGTTTGGAGCTTTGCGGCATCTGCTGCGGCCGCAGGCGCGGCGTTCGCGTCCAGGTTCTTCTTGACGCTGGCGTAGGTTGCGGCAACATCTTTCATTAAGTCGTTGTAGGGCCGCTTTTGCTGTGCGAATGAGGCACTGCATGCGAAGACGCCCATTCCGAGAATCAGGATCCATGCAATCTGCCGGTTCATGAGTCCGCCTTTGTGCCTCTGTGTCTTTGTGTCTCCGTGTTTTTCATACCATTTTGAAATCATGAAAAAGTTTGACTCGACTCGGCGCATTAAATACAGTGCAACAATAAGTTGTATCCGGTTAAAAAGAAATACTTTTGACGGCATTTGAGGAGGGTCCGAATGAGATCCAGCTGGCTGTTTCTTGTGACCTTGATCCTTTTCTCTTTTGCGCTATCGCTATCTGCGCAGCAAAAAGCACCTCCTGCGACGGTTGACGACTTTGAGAAGGCACATCAGGGTGTATTTGGTTCGCAAGCGGACAAGGCAGCCGAGGCCAGCCGTCTCACCGCAACCTTTGCGGCGCAGACCCCCGGCGACTCACAAAATGTTCCGATAAAGAACTATGTCGACGAGTACATCTTCGACCGAATGCAGCGCGATAAGATTCCCCACGCGCCGCTTGCCAATGACTTCGAATTTGTTCGTCGCGCCTACGTCGATGCGACTGGATTGCTGCCGACGCCGGCTCAGATCCGGGACTTCGTCGCAAGCAAGGATCCCAACAAACGCGACAAGCTGATCGACTCGCTTATCGGCAGCGATGATTTTGCCGACCAGTGGGCATGGTTCTGGTCGGACCTGTTTCAGGTGAGGAATGATTCGTTTGCTTATTGGTTCAAGCAGAATCTGAAGGTTGATCGTCCGTACAACGAAGTTTTCGCCGATCTCGTCGGAGCTTCCGCTACGAAGAACGCAAGCATGATCCCGGCCTGGTCGATCTACTCTCAGTCTCTCTACAATGCGCTGCGGGCCACGACGGCAACCGATCAGGACAACTATTACTATGCGAATCGACTCGACTGGATCGACGAATCGACGGTCAATTTGGGTCGCGTGTTCCTCGGCATCAATATGGACTGCTTCTCCTGTCATGATGCAAAGGGGCATACGGATTCGATCAATCTGTTCCTGACGACGAAGAAGCGAAGCGATTTCCACCAGCAGGCTGCGTTCTTTGGAAAGACCCGAAATATCGCGACCTGGAGCGACCGCTCCAAGATGCCGTCCAGCGGTCAAGACGTCATCGACGATTTGGCTCCGGGATACAAGGTGGATAATGATGCGCCGTTTTACACGATGGCCGAAGGCCGCTTCCCTCGAAAAGGTTCAACGTACGAACCGGCATTCATCCTGACCGGCGAAAAACCGCGCCCCGGAATGAACCCCCGCCAGGAACTGGCGCGAATTGCGCCCAGTCATATCCAGTTCAGCCGCGCAGCAGTGAATCTGGTATGGGGTAAGTTGATGGTTATCGCTTTCGTGGAGCCTTATGACGGTTTCGATCTGCTCCGGCTCGATCCGGACAATCCTCCACCGGCGCCTTGGACGATCCAGCCGACGAATCCATGGCTGCTCGATGCGATGGCAAAGGACTTCCAAACGAACAATTACAGCCTGCAACGACTGTTCAAAACGATCATGAAGTCCAGCGCGTATCAACTGTCGACGCAGTTTGCCGGTGAATGGAAAGAGAGCTACGTATCTTATTACGCGCGAAGATTTGTCCGTGTGTTGACGGGCCCGGAAGTCGCGGATGCATTGGCGCAAGTTACCGCGCAACCATTTTCGTTCAACTTAAAGGGTCAAACCGTGACGCGCGTTAAACAGACCGCCAGTCCTGTTGTTCGAGGCGGCGGTGGATCATCTGCACGAAACAACGATACGGCAAGATTGGCGAGCGTCACACCGACGAGATACAACGACGGCACAGCGATTAGTGCTTTGATGCAGGCCTTCTTCCAGAGCGGCCGGGAAACGCCGCCTTCGCTGCCCAATCGGGCGAGCGCCGTACAAGCAATGATGATGATGAATTCGCCGGCGGTCACAAATCGTCTGCGTCCCGAATCGGGGTTATTGCAGCAACTGTTGAAATCCGGCAAATCCGATGCGGAAATCACGGAAGAACTGTTCCTGACCGCCATCGCCCGAAAACCCACGCCGGAAGAAGTGGAAGTCGCGGAGCGCATAATCAAGGCAAATCGAAACCAGGGCGCCGCTGATATTTTGTGGGCTCTGCTGAACACGCCCGAATTTTTATTGAATTATTAAATTCGGGGGGATGCACAATTCTGGAACGGTTGCGTAATTACCTAAATTCAATCAAGGACTCTTCGAAGAAATTTAGGTAATTACGCAACCGTTCCAGAATTGTGCATCCCCCGAATTACCGAGGTTGGAATATGGAATGGGACACCGATAGCGTCATCGCTCGGCGTGAAGTTTTGAAGTGGGCGGGTGCAGCATTGGCCGGCACGATGGCAGGCGTGAGCTTTCCGTTGAAAGTGAGTGCGCAGGCCAAGACGAAGCCGCTAGGCACCGCTCGCTTCGCCATCTTCATCCAGATGACCGGCGCAATGAGCCAGATGGACTGCTGGGACTACAAAGAGACGAAGTGGACGCCGAAGGATCTCAACCCGACGAAAGTGTGGGGCGACCTGTATCTGCCGAAAACGCTGTTCGGGCGGATGATGGCTTCGAAAACGATGGATCGCATCAGCTTTGTCCGCTCAATGCGAGCGAGAGAACTGGTTCATTTCAACGGACAGTACCATTGCCAAACAGGCCGCGCGCTGAACGTGGCAGTCGGCAAGGAAATTCCTGCATTCGGTTCGGTCATCGCTGCGGAGCTGGAATCGCAGCGACGACAATCCGATACGTTTCCGACCTATGTCAGCGTGAATCTGAGACAGGATCGCGTCGGGCCCATCGGTTCGGGATTTCTTCCGGTCACATACACCGGACTCGATCTGGATCCCGCCGTCGTATTCGACGTTTTCGGCGGTGCCAGTGATGGCGCCAACGAGCGAGACCTCGAACGCCGCTGGCAGACCCTGCAAAGAATGGCTGAAGTTTCACCAAGAACCGGTGGGGATTTAGGAGACAAGGCCAACGATTTCCGCACGTTTTACGATTATGCCTACCGCATCCTGAACGATAAGCGCTGGCCGAAGGTCTTCGAGATTACCGATCAAGACAAACAACGGTATGGCACGAATGTCGTCGGACAGAATTTTTTGCTGGCAAGAAATGTAATCAAGGCCGATGCCGGAACGCGCTTTGTATATATTTCCGAAACGGATAATTTCGGGTGGGATTACCACAGCTCCATTTACGACAAAACACGCCCGACCAACCTGTATGTCTCGGCGGAAAGGTTCGACCGCGCATTTCCTGCTTTGCTCGAAGACCTGGCCGCGACTCCTGGGCATGAACCGGGAAAGAGTCTGCTGGACGAGACGCTCGTCATCGGTAGCAGCGAATTCGGGCGCACGACCTACGTCAACAACGCGGCTGGCCGCGACCACTACGACGAAGTTTTCAGTTGCGCGGTTGTGGGTGGCGGTGTCAAAGGCCAGCGGGTACTGGGCAAAACGGACGAACTGGCCGGTAAATGCGTCGAAACGGGATGGAGTGACAAGCGGCAACCGGTGATCGACAATCTTGTCGCGACGATCTATTCAACGCTGGGAATCGATTGGCGGAAGAAGGTGGAGAACACACCGTCAGGCCGCGGGTACGCTTATGTTCAGACCGCGCCGATCGGATCGTCGGAGACGATCAACCCCAACCCGATCGAAGAGTTGTTTACGTAGGACGAGAAACATCACTGCTCAATTTGCGCGGTTTCGTCTCGAAGCATGTAGAGCCGAAGCCGCAGAATCTTTCCGGAATCGTCGAATACGAAAAACGCGCTGCCCGGGATCATGATGCGCTTGCGGTCTTCCCTATTCGTGTACACCGCAGTGAACTCGACGGCTGCGGCAATTCCACCCCATGGCGGTTTCACGCTGTAGACCAATTGCGCCGTTTTTTCATTACGCGTCATCATGTCGACCCGATATGCCAACTGCACATGCTTCTTCGCAAAATCCGTAGCCCATTTCTTGATTCCCTCGGGCCCATGGAACACGACGGGGCCGATTTGATTTTCGTTAGGCCCGACTTGGTGGAACGCGTCGCGATCATACAACTCGACAAAGCGATCGACGACCGCATCGGTTTCTTCCTTGCCGTCGTAAGAAATGTACCAATCATCCAGCGCGTTCAACCGGATAAACCATTGGTCGACGAGTCTCTCCGGATCGAGCGGAGTTTGGGCATGAGCGCGAAGGAAAGGAATGGCCACAAAAAAACACAAAACGCACAAAGATTTTTTCACTGCGATTTTGCGCATCGGAAACCGACGGTGAATGTCCTCAGAGACGGATCCGCAAAATTTCGGTAGTGGTTCATGAAATTGCGTTCATCGTCGTCGGACCAGCCTCCACCGCGAATCACTTTATACGTTCCAGTTGCCGGGCCTTGAGGGTTGCGTTCCGGCGAGATCGGGTAGTAATCGCGATCGTACCAATCGTTGATCCACTCCCAGACGTTGCCTACCATATCGAACAATCCATAAGCATTCGGCGGATAAGACCCCACCGGCGATGCACCCCATGGATAACCGACGTGGGCCTGTTTCGTTCGTTCTCCAGTGCCGCCAGGAGCTGCATCAGGATCGTTACCTCCGAGCCCAACGCCGGCATCACCCCATGAAAACTTCTTGCGATCCAAACCACCGCGCACGGCGCGCTCCCATTCCGCCTCTGTCGGCAGCCGTTTCCCGACGGACTTGCAATAAGCGTCTGCTTCGTACCAGGTCACATCGTGAACGGGCTGGCGTTCTTCCCCTTTAGCGACCTTGCCACTGGGCCAGTACCAGAGCTTTGGTTTCCCAGCCGCATCTGCGAACCGAGCATATTCCTCGTTCGTCACTTCGTACTTGTCCAGGAAGAAAGGATTGATTGTGACTTTGTGAGCGGGCATGTCGTCGCGCCGGTCGCGTTCAAGCCATCCGACTTCATCAATAAGGAAGTAGTGCGTACGGCCCATCCAGAATTCTCCGCCTGGAATCAAAACCATTGCTTCCGGAGGCTGCTGAAGAAACGACGCAAAGATGAACGCGAGAGCGGCTGTCTGCATGACTAGTGTGTTTAACGCTGCAAATTACCCGAGTCAAGACTTTCATTCGTTCGGTGACGGCATTCCCCTCCTCGTGAGGAGGGGTGGATGCGGCATCAAGAAATTTCGGCGCAGCCCACCTTAGCGCCGCAGACGGGGTGGTCGCTCACGAGTCACGTTTCGGTGCGAGCGACCACCCCTCCTCACGAGAAGGGAATAATCTATCTCCTATCCAACGCTGAATGCCATTGGCTGGCCGACGAGCAGATAATCACTCTGTCTCATAACAACGACTTCCTCGTGGCTTGACACGCACGTTTGCCCTGAAACAGACTCCTACCGCAACAAATTCTCTAACAAACCGACTGAATATGCGATCAGATGGAGGTATCTCATGCGCTTACTACAACGCTTGTTCTTTATTCCGTCTTTTTGCCTGCTTGCCTCTGTTCTGTCATTTGCGCAAACCGACCGCGGAACGATCACCGGCGCTGTCGCCGACCCGACGAATGCTGTAATTCCGGGTGCGAACGTCACTGCGACGAATACACAAACAACAGCTAAATATGAAACCGTCAGCACGGAGACTGGAAATTACACCCTGACGCAATTACCTGCGGGCACGTACGAATTGACGGTCGAACTGCCGGGATTCAAGAAATACGTCCGGCAAGGTGTAACAGTGCTCGCTGCAACGGTGGTCCGTATCGACGTCGGGCTCGAGGTGGGAACAGCATCGGAAGAAGTCACGGTCACCGCCGATGCAACGCTGCTGCGAACCGAGAGCGGCGACCTCAGCCATAACATTCGTACGGATGCCGTTGATGCCCTGCCGATACTCTCAATTGGCGCAGCGGCGGGCAGTTCCGGTATTCGGAACCCAACTGCAATTGCCACGCTGCTTCCGGGTGCCTACGTCGTGCCGAATACCACCGTCAAGATCAACGGCGCTCCCGGGAACACTGCGTCTTACCGCTTGGAGGGTCAAGACGCCAGCAATGGTCAGGTTCCGGCGACACAAGCGCAAGTTCAGCCAAGCGTCGACGCGCTTCAAGAGGTGACAGTTCTCACCAGCAACTTCGCTGCAGAATATGGTCAAGTCGGTGGCGGCTTTTTCAATTACGTCGTCAAATCCGGCACCAACCAGTTCCATGGCAGCGCTTACGATTACCTGGATAACGACGTCTTCAATGCAGCAACGCCATGGCTGAATGCAAAGTCACCTGTCCGAAGGCATGACTACGGCTTTACGGTCGGTGGGCCGGTCGATTTGGGAAAGAAAATCTACGACGGCCATAACAGGACGTTTTTCTTTTTTAACTTCGAACAATATCGCGATCACCAAAACATCAGCACAATCGCGAACACCGTACCTGTCGCAGAATATCGCGATGGAGATTTTAGCAAGGCCATAACCGGACGTGTGCTGGGTACAGATCCGCTTGGACGCCAGATCATAGAAGGCACGATTTACGATCCAACAACGACAAAGACAGCCCCGAATGGAAGTTTGGTTCGTGATCCTTTCCCGAACAACATCATCCCCAAAGAGCGGCTGGATCCGGTAGCGGTAAAGATCCAGTCTATGATCCCGCTACCGAATCGGACCGGATTGTTTAACAACTACATCAATCCGTTTCCTAGCGACCGAGTAACTGATATCCCTGCTCTCAAGGTTGACCACAACATCAGTTCGAAGGCGAAATTGTCGTACTACTGGTCGCAGACGAGAACAGCCAGCCAGTATTCGACCCCCTTAGGCGGAGCCGATGGTTTGCCGGAGCCGGTCACGGCAGCCATCGGAACTTTCATCACGGCTCGGGTCCAGCGCCTGAACTTCGACTACACATTGTCGCCAACCAAACTGCTACACATCGGAGCTGGTTACCAGACGAACCATTTCACAGACGATCCTGGAACCGTCGGCTACGACATCTTCGGGCAGCTTGGATTGAAGGGCGCTACGGTTAATCGCATATTCCCCTCGTTCCAGGGCTTGACGATTGCGAACAACAACCAGGGTGGTGTAAAAAATCTCGGACCCGGCAATTCGAACAATCGCCATCCTCTGCAATACGAAAAACCCACGGCGAACTTAAGCCTCACATGGACGAAGGACAATCACACCTACAAATTCGGCGCCGAAACACGGATCGACGGTAACGCGTCGACCGTCTATGCATACACCGGCGGACAGTACATGTTTTCTACGGCACAAACCGGTCTCCCGACCGTTACACAAGCCGGAGGCACTGTGGGAGGCGGGACTGTCGGGTTCCCCTATGCAAGCTTCCTTTTGGGTTTAGTCGATCAGGTAAGGATCGCTCCCCCGAATACCATACGCGTGGGCAAGCACCAAATCGGTTTGTTCGCCCAAGACACATGGAAGGTAACAAGGAAACTCACGTTGGATTACGGCCTGAGATACGATTATTCGACTTACCTTCGGGAACAGTATGGACGGCTGGCTCAGTTCTCTCCGACGACTCCAAACCCGTCGGCAGGCGGACTACCGGGAGCAGTCATCTTTGAAGAAGACGGGCCCGGCCGATGCAATTGTGATTTCGCGAAGAACTATCCCTGGGCATTTGGGCCCCGGCTGGGCGTGGCCTATCAATTCGCTCCGAAGATGGTGCTGCGCGTGGGTGTTGGTGTCGTTTATTCCGGAACCGAAGATTCGAATGGCGCCACGCAGGGAGGTCTTACAGCAGTTCAACCGGTCCTCAGCCCCGGAAACGGCGATGCCGTTATGACACTAAGTACCGGAATACCGTTCGCGCCGGCGCCATTTCCAAACTTCGATGCCGGTCAGTACCCGCAACCTGGTTTTGCCGGGAGTCAGTCGCCTGCAGTTTTTTATGACCGCAATGCGGGGCGTCCACCCCGCCAGTTTCAATGGAGCATCGGGATACAACGGGAGATCTTCCAGGATCTCGCGCTCGATATTTCATATGTCGGAAATCGGGGAGTCTGGTGGTACTCGCCGGGTCTGATCGACGTCAACGCACTCACACCCGAACGTCTGGCAACATTCGGTCTCAATCTCAATAATCCAGACGATCGAACACTGCTGAGATCCCAGTTAAATTCCAAAACGGCATCAGATCGCGGATTCAATAAGCTGCCTTACGCAGGTTACCCCGCAAATCTTTCCGTTGCTCAGTCGTTGAGGCCGTTCCCGCAATTCGGCTCGATCAGCTCCCTTTGGTCGCCGCTAGGAAAAACCTGGTACGACTCGTTACAGATCAAGGCCACGAAGCGGTATTCGCATGGCCTGTCCTCGACAACTACTTTCACCTGGTCGAAAAACTTGTCGATGGGCACGCCCAGTAATCCTACAGTGCCTGGAATTGGCGCTGCGCCGGTTCCATTCAACGACGTATTCAATCGCCAGCAGAACAAATACATTTCGCAATTCGACCAGCCGTTCATTTTCAACGTCGCCGTGAATTACACAACGCCTGCACT
>DATFXZ010000023.1:0-3736 GCA_035315305.1 Terriglobia bacterium
TGTAACTGGATCTCACAATGTGAAGGTCGGTGGGTCGTATGTGTATCACATGAACACATCGGTCAGCTTCTACAATGACGACCGGCTCGCATACCGCTTCAACAACGGTGTACCGAACCAGTTGACTATGTTCGGCCTTCATGGAGCGAGAATCGAGACGCGCACTGGAATCGGCTCGTTGTTTGCGCAGGATCAGTGGACCTTCCATCGCGTGACACTGCAGGGAGGCATACGCTTCGAACATATTGGCACTCACTTCCCCGAGCAAAGAGTGGGCCCCGATCGCTTTATTCCGGTCCAGATCGTTTTTCCAGCGCAGGACTCGGGAGTCGCTGCGAAAGACATCAACCCCCGATTTGGTGCCGCGTACGACGTCTTTGGAAATGGGAAGACGGCCATTCGTGGGAGCTTCGGACGGTATCCAAGTCCGGCAAGCGGGTTAGGATTCTGGGGCACTTCACAAAACCCGGCCAACCGATTCGCGGGTTCGACAGACCGGGCGTGGAACAATTTTGAGGGAGATTTCATTCCCCATTGCGACTTGATGAATCCTGCGGCAAATGGAACGCAGAACGCAGCTGGTGTGTTCGAATGTGGTGCCTGGTCGAATCAAAGCTTTGGCAAAGTCGGGCCAGCCACAACTTACGATCCCAATGTTCTGAGCGGATGGAACATCCGCGAGTTCAGTTGGGATTTGTACGTCAGCGGCCAGCAGCAACTAGCGCCCCGTGTCTCCGTAACAGTAGGTTATGTCCGCCGTACGTGGGGCAATCTAAACGTCACTGATAACCGTTCTGTGGCCGCTACAGACTTCGATACGTTCACTCTCACTGCGCCAAACAATTCACGATTGCCTGGAGGTGGCAACTACGGGATGACCGTCTACGATGTCAAGACAACGAAGTTCGGTCAGACCGACAACTTCGTCACCTTTGCCAGCAACTATGGAAATCAAACCGAACGCTACAACGGAGTAGATGTAAATCTCGATGCGCGGTTGTTCCACGGCATCATGGTCGTCGGTGGCCTGACCACTGGCCGCAAGTCAACAAACAACTGCGATGTTGCTAAGAAACTGCCGGAAGTATTGACGGTCGCCGGCATACGGCAACCTCTGGAGTTTTGTGACCTGAAGACGCCCTTCCTTACTCAGATCAAAGGCCTCGCCAGCTACACGATCCCTCGGGTGAATCTCCGGCTTTCCGGAACGTTTCAAAGCAAGCCGACCGTGGGACAGAACTTTCCCGGTATTGCCAGCGAAAGCCTTGCGGCAAACTGGGTCGTGAGCAGTGCCCTTATAGCGGGCTCGCTAGGGCGGCCGCTTGCAGGCAACCTTCCGAGTACGACTGTGAATATCGTGAAACCGGGCACACTGTATGGGGACCGCCTCAATCAGTTCGACGTTCGCCTGTCGAAGGACCTTCCATTCGAGCGCAGACGCGTGAACATCTCAGTCGATGTTTACAATCTATTCAACTCGAGCGTCGCCGATACGTACCAGCAGACGTTCGGTAGCGCCACCCAACCCTGGCTGACGCCGCTAACCATCATTCCGGCGCGATTCGCGAGGATAGGAGTGCAGTTCGATTTCTGATGAACAATCACCGCGGAGCGGTGCAGGGAAGTTAGCCAGGCACCCCTTCGCGGTGCGGCGTTTGGTTGAGAAGGATCAAAAGGGATCTGACCAATGCTGAATTCTCAATGCTCAATTCTTGTTTGAGAAGACCGCTCGTAACTCGGAATTGAACATTCGTCAGATCCCTTCTTTGTCTCTCTGCGTCGTTTGTGAAGGGAGACCACAGCGATCGGCAAAATTGCCGGTCACCGCGACCTGCCGCTTCGGATCACTACCACTTTCAAAAATCCCTGATAGAATTTTTCTTCTATCATTTCAATTCGGTGGTGAGTATGCCGCTTTACGAATTCCGGTGTCTGGACTGCAAAAAAACCTTTACCCTGCCCCTGACTCTAAGCGAATTTGAGAAGAGAAAGTACAAATGTCCGCGATGTCAGAGTAAGAAGCTCGAAGAGCAGTTTACGAGTGTCAACGTGGTGACTTCGAAGAAAAGCTGACGTGACTATATCCGAGTATCGTGGACGACAGGATTTTCCCGCCAGCTTTCCGTGACGTCGCCTAAGGGCAAATCTTCTAATTACTCAACGTCGCCTCGATTGGCCGACGGATGAGTGCCGCTCATAAACCTGCCAAACGGGAATTCAGGTCTAGCGATAAGGCCGATGCTGCGCAGCGCCCTGAATGTCTCTGCCTGGTTGCGCAGATTGTTCACAATCTGCTGCTGTGCCGGATTCAACAGACTAGTAAGCTGCTTTTCATAATCGGCCTGCTTTGTTCGAGCCTGTTCATGAATTCCCTTCAAATCGATAACAATGCGACCTACAGCTGCCGGATCCGGATTTGTCTGGTGAAGTAAGGTCATCAATTGCTCGAACTTCGGCCGCGCTTGCTCGCGGATCGACTGCATTGACTCGCGACGTGTCTGCGCCAACTGCCGGATGCTCGTTACCTGCGATGTGCTGAGATTGAGTGTGCTCTTGAGAGTGTCGAGCGACCGATCGATTTCCTGATCCGAACCTATTCCCCATATCCGCATCCCATACTCATGATGCGCTGCAGGGGCTCCGGAATGAGAAGTCGCTTGAGCAAAAGCCGGTATGGTGAGACACGTGAACAAAAAAGCCAGAGAAAGATTACGAAGTGACACGGTGGAGTTTCCTCCTGAATAGAGGTTCTTTAAAGGTTGAGACGTTGAAAAGATTGAGACGTTGCGGGGGAGAAGACTCACGCCGCCAGATCGATTTTGCGGATTGCTCCCATCAGTTCGCCGGTTGATCTAGTTACCAACGCAAACATCAGATGTGATTTCTCAAAACGAGCCAATGCCTCAGAAACCAAAACGCTCGGCCGAAGAGTTAAAGGAGCAGGCTTCATGAACTCCTCAATCGATCCTTGTGAGTCTCCGATGAGCGGCAGGTCCAATAGCCCGAGGACGATCCTCGCTGGATCGACGACCACGCAGATCTGCCAATCGCCAAAGAGTCTGGTCTTTACCGCGGCAAGGCTTTCATCCAGGTCGCAAGTTGGAACCTCACGAATACGGTGCTGGATGGTTGCTTCAGTAGTGCCGCCTTCTGTAGGCATACCCATCGCAATCCAGTCCGCTTTTCCGGCGACATAGTCGTAGACCTCTTGAAATCCCGATGCTTCGAGCCGCGCCGCGGCTCGTGGGCTGAGATCTCACTGATAATCCCAGCAATACACGACGACCGCGCGGTTCTTGTCCAATTTGGCAAGTTCTGCGGTTTTGAACTTCGATAAAGGCAGGCTGATGGCACCCGGAATGTGCTGTTCATCGAATTCCTTCTGAGGCAGGACTTCCAGCACCTGAGCTCCATGTTTCTGAAGCTCAATGAAACGCGATAAATCGATTCGGTTCACTTTCATGCGGCGCGCCGTTCTCGATGATACAGATCGCGCAACTCTTCCTTCGCCCGCTCGAGACGCGCCCGGCGTGTCTTCGAAAGATTTTTGCCTGCACGATTGATATAGAAATTGAGCATCGACATCGCCGAACGGAACGGATCGCTCTTGCGCCGCCGGCTCTGTTCGGCTGAGCGCTTCAGAGAACGTGCGATGCTGCGTGGATCCGTCCGCGCAAAGACTCCAGGATCCAAATCCAAGGCATTACTTTGTTCGGTAACACGCCGGGACCAGCGT
>DATFXZ010000024.1:0-4414 GCA_035315305.1 Terriglobia bacterium
GCACTTATTCCGTGTATTGAAGAAGCGGGAGGCACAGTTAGCGACTTGGAAGGGCGGCGCGAAGGTGTTGTGTGGAGGCCGAATTTTCTGAGTTCATCGAGCGTGGAACTTCATCGAGAAATTCTGTCTGCGATGCAAGCGCAGGCTTGAAACTGTAGGGGCGGTCTATGACCGCCCCTACAGGGTTTTGTGCTAGCCGCCTAAAACAGGTATTTCAACGAGACAAAGATGCGGCGATTGCCGCCGTCGGTGCCCCACTGATTGGCGAATCCCGCATTACTCACACGAGCTTCCGGAATACCGAAGTTGCGCGTGTTGGTAAAGTTGAAGAAGTCGGCGCGCAATTGCAGCTGCTGGGTTTCGGTGATCTTCGTTGCCTTGGATAAGCTCACGTCGATTTGTCCGATTCCGTCACTGCGCAGAATGTTCCGGCCGACATTTCCGGTACGCTGGCCAGGGATGCATGTGTTCGTATCCTGGACTACGACGCATGGTGGCAACGTGCTGAACAGCGAGCGGCCTCCGGCCTGGATCAACTGCTCGATTGACATTTTCGAAACATCCAGGTTCGTGTTCAGGTTGGGCCGAATGGCGCTGCCGACGACACCGTCGATGCCTCCAAGCACCGCATCCGGATCGCTTCCGTTCAACGGTGTGAATGGGGAACCGCTTTGCAGAGTGAGGAACGAACTGACTTGCCAACCACTCAGAATGTGCGAGACGAGAGGCTGTCGGCCGGCGTTGGGCAGCTGATACACGAAATTGAGGGCAAAACGCTGCGGGCGATCATAGGTCGATCGTGCACGATCCGCATGGCGATTGAAGAAATCCTGGGACACCGCAATTTCTCCACTCACGGACGGATTAAAAATCTCCGAGGCGTCATCAATAAAGGCGCTCCAGGTGTAATGGGCGCCCGCACTGAAGCCCTTCGTAAACCGGCGATCGAAACTCGCTTGCATAGAATGGTAGATCGACGACGCCGCGTTGGCTCGCAAGCGAATAACGCCCGCCGTGGGATCCAGCCGAGGACAACCGGTCGCAGCGCCCGAGCTATTGGTGGGAATTGGCGAGCACTGGGTCCGCGGATTTCCATCGAGCGTCTGGAAAAGGCCGGTGCCTTTGGTTCCGACATAACCGACGCGGAAGACAGACGCGACCCCTATGCCGCGCTGAAGTTCCAACGCAAATTGCTCGGCGATAGGTGAACGAAAATCATTTGCCACAACGGTCCGGGTGAGCAGGTTCAAGTTTGTCGGATTGCTTAAATCCGGCAGCAGTTTCGGCATCTGCGTCCAGGCATTGGAAAGGTTCGTGGAATTCGTCGCGAGCACAAACGGGAACGAGCTGAAGATGTTGAGGTTGATATTGATGAACCCGTAATCGTTGGCTCGTGCATATCCGCCTCGAACCACGAGTGCATCCTTACCGGTTAACCAACCCAGAGCGCCGTCGCTCCCCGTCCGTGGGTTCCAGCTGAACCCAAACCGGGGCTGGAAATTATTCGTGTCGCGGCCGGGGCGGTTCGAAAGCCGAAAGACGGGTTGATTGTTGTTGTTGGCCAGAATCCGGTCGTTCAGATCGTACAGACTTTGGAACGAGTTTCCGGGTAACTCATAGCGGAGTCCGTAATCGAGCGTGAAGCTCGGGGCCACGCGCCATTGGTCTTGGGCGAAGAAATAGTAGTCATTCCAGTCGTAGTAGGCGACGACCTGACCGCCGGGTAATGGCTTGTTGATGTTTGCGACCGATGCGACATCGTCGACTAATTTCTGCAGCGTGTCATACACCAGCCGGCCTCGAATCTGTGGAAGGAAGAAGCTTTTGACTCCAACTTTGCGCAGGTCCATGCCGAATTTGTAGGCATGCGAGCCTCGCGTGTACGACATCGTGTCCTGCAGTTGATACGTGTTATTGGTTCGGTACTGCGGCAGGTTTATTGCCAGACCAATGGCGGTGCGCGACTGGGCATTGTTGAATCCGGTCAATCCCAATTCCGGGACTTCGACGGACGGAATCGTTTCTGATTCTGGATTCGCGGCCGTCGTAGTGCTTGCGTATCGTTGGTAAGACACGCGCACTTCATTCAGTGCCCGACTCGAAAGTGTGCTCGTCAGCCATGCCGTAGCTGCCTGTGTGCGAACAGGGTTCACCGTCGTGAGACCGGGAGGCGTTACTTGGGCGCCGACACCCTTGTCAACATTATCATTGTAGAGATAGCGCCCGCCCAGGCTATGGTTCTGCGTCAATTGGTGATCCACGCGCCCCGACCATTGCCAGTTGTTTCTCGACTGTGGAGCTGAGCCGGTGAGCTTACCCAAAGGAACGCTAACTGTCTGGTCACCTACCTTCAGTGGTGCGGTCTGGGCAATCGGCGTCTGGGCCGCCGGCAGGAATTTCAAGAGGGCCGCCACCTGCGGCTGGGTACCCGCCAGTTGCTGGATCAACTGCTTTCCCTGATCTGTCGGAACACCAGTGATGGTAGTACCCGAACCCAGCTGTCGAATCGTCCAACGTTGCAATGACCCGAAGAAGAAGGTTTTGTCCTTCAGGATCGGACCGCCGACCGTTCCCCCAAATTGATGTTCAATCAGAAATGGAGCTGCTTTGTTGCCTGCCGCCTTATCGAGGTTACTCATCGAATTCAGGTGGTTGCCGTTGTAGAACTCGAATGCCGAACCATGAAAGCTGTTGCTGCCGCTCTTCGTGATCGCGTTCACAATCGAGCCGGCGGAGCGCCCATACTCGGCCGCGAACTGATTTGTGATCAGCCGGACCTCTTTCACAACATCGGGATTGTTCATGAACTGCGACCGCCCGCTGACGCTGGGGTCGTTCGAATCCTGTCCGTCAATGGTGTAATTGTTGCCACGCTGCCGCATCCCGTTACTCGAAAAAGGCGTGCCGTTGGCGAACGAAGTATTTCCGTTGTTAATCTGGCTCACTCCAGGCGCAGACAGAGCCACTGCAAACACGTCACGGAAACCGCCGCCTGACGCGAATTGTCCGCTGATTGGCAGTTCTGCCAGGCGTTTTTCATCGAACTGGACACCGACTTCGGCCGTGGTTGTGTTGAGAATGGGCACATCGTCGGTGACCACCACCGAGTCTTGAACGCCCGCGGGTCGAATTTCCACGTTAACGACCGCCTCCTGATTCAGAACCAGCGTGATCGGTCCACGGACATACTTGGAAAAACCTTGGAGCTCTACTGTCAGTTCGTATTGTCCGACAGGAAGGGCAGGAAAATTGAAACGGCCATTCTCTACTGTGATAGTGCTCCGTACTATGTTCGTCTCCAGATTCCGGACCGCAACCATAGCGCCGGGAATGGTCGCAGCAGTCTGATCCATGACGCTTCCGGATATCGTGCCTCCTGTTCCCTGTCCATTACCTGCGATTGGAATGAGGCATGTTGCCAATACCAGAAAAACCCACCAACGGAATTCCCTATTGCAATGAAGCATAGATTCGCTCCTTACGTTTTTAGAAATGTGGCGTGTTGCATCCTACTACGCCCAAGCTGCCAGAGTTTGCAGAGCCATGGGCGGAGAACATCAGTCCACCGACCAGGCGTAAGCTTAACGCGAAGGCGAGAGATTCGCGTGGCCTCTTCCCTTTGGTTCCCTAGAGGCCACCACCCATAATTTTGCGTATACTTGAACGTTTTGCCCACCATGTCAAGGAATCATTGAATACGAACGAGAATCAAAGCCGATCAGTTCAAGCTTTTCGCGGCTCGGCTTCGCTGTGAAAGCGCGCCCTTTAGACAAAAACGTACTCAGCATAATGTGCTGTATGTTGGCGTCTGGCCAGCGATTTAAAGCGAATATATCCGAATAAAGCCGATTTCGGTCCCTCGGGAGTCCGTGAGCGAGAGGGCTCAGTTTACTCGATGTCCTTCGATTTGTTTCGTTTGGCCAGACGAGCCAGGGAGGCCTGCTGAAGCAGGAATTGTTTTAGCGGGCGGACCGGTGTTCCCCACAAGACTTCCCCTCCGCGGACGTGTTTGCCGTTCAACACGCCGCCCTGGCCGCCGATGATGGTGTTGTCGTCGAGGCGCGCATGTTCGCCAATTCCGACCTGACCGCCTATTAGACACTGCGCTCCTACAGTCGAACTACCTGATATGCCGGTCTGCGCAGCGATTATGGTGTGCTCGCCGATCTGGACGTTATGCGCAATCTGGATCAGATTGTCGAGTTTCACACCGCGCCGAATGATCGTTGTCTCGAGAGAGCCGCGATCGATGCACGTGTTCGCTCCGATTTCGACATCGTCTTCTACAATGACTCTTCCCACTTGCGGAAACTTCACGTGGGCCGCGCCGTCCTTTACAAACCCGAATCCGTCAGCGCCAATCACCGCCCCTGCATGAATGATCACTCGGTCACCGATCGTGACATCTTTATAG
>DATFXZ010000025.1:0-4590 GCA_035315305.1 Terriglobia bacterium
AAGGGATCGATATTGGAAACGCCAGGCGTGAAGTCCAACGACAAAAGTGAGCAATCCCGACCCGATGAGTGTGATCGTCGCGATGACGCCCACTTGCAACGGACTGAAGCCGAGCTCCACCAGATACAACGGCAGCAGCAAGCTTACATAACCGTCCGCGAACGCCCGCAGGCCTTTGGCCATGAGTAGCCGATGAATACTGTTCCACTCGGGAAACATGCATCTCCTCCAGTTTTTCTTTAAACCGGCATCGAAACGACGTTGGAAAACAGAGGAGTACAAAGATACGGTGTCCAGCGTCGGCTCCTTTTGCCGGAGCGCAGATTTGGACGGGACACCGTCTTGGCGGCAAGCCACCGGGTATCTGCGGGAACCCGATGGCAGAACGTTACTTCACGCGAATCGATGAAGCAATCAGATTCTGGATGCTGGAATCCTCACTTCCTGTACCGAATGGCATTCGTGCCGAGCAAGGCCCTGAAGGATTCCTGAAACATTCGATCAAGCGCTACCGTATATCCGGCCATGCTTCTCCAGGAAATTCGTCATTCCTTGCGGATGCTTGGCCGTGATCCCGGCTTTGCTGCCGTCGCTGCTCTGTCATTGGCACTGGGCATTGGGGTCAACACTGCGATGTTCAGCTTCCATGACGCGATTCTTTTCCGGCCGCTGCCGGTCCGCGACCCAGACACGGTCGTTTCGGTGAGCGCCGCGAGTCCGGACGATGCATCGTTCGCAGGACGTTTGTCGTACCCGAACTACCGCGATCTCCGCGAGAAATCGCAGTCCATCGGCGGCCTGATCGCCAGTCAAGGACTGCTCGTCAGCTTTGCCCGGTCCCGTGAGATCACACGCGAGATGCGGATGGGAACGATCGTGAGCGAAAATTTCTTCAGCGTGCTTGGCATTCAGCCGATGCTGGGACGAGCGTTCGCGGCAGAAGAAGGCAAAGCGCCGGGCCGGGACGCGGTCGTCGTGCTGGGTTACGACTTCTGGAAGAACGTCCTAGGTTCCGACGTCTCGATCCTCAATCGCTCGGTCATCATCAATGGCATCGACTTCACCGTCATCGGGGTGTTACCCGAGAGCTTTACAGGACTGGACCAGTTCTTCCGCCCGACATTTTATCTGCCCATTGCGATGTGGCAGCGACTCGCGTCCATTCGGGACAATCCGCTTGAAGATCGGGAAGCGCGTTCACTCGATATCCGGGGTCGATTGAAGCCCGGTATCTCCCGGCAGGCCTCAGAAACGGAAATGACAGCGGTGTGGGCGGAGTTGCAGCGGCAATATCCTGACGCCAACCGCAATCGCACGATGGCCGTTCGCAGCGAGTTCCAGCAGCGCGTTCGCCGCAACCCACCGAATGCCATCATCGCGGCTTTAATGACAAGTCTCGCGGCGGTGGTGTTGATCATTGCGTGTGCGAACGTTGCGAACCTGTTGCTCGGCCGCGCCCGGGCGCGATCACGCGAAGTGGCGATCCGTCTTGCGCTCGGCGTCGGCCGGGTTCGCCTGTTAAGGCAGTTCCTGACTGAAAGTCTATTGTTGGCGCTGCTAGGCGGCACGCTTGGGATCGCCTTAGCTTATGCCGGAATCCGGTTCATGGCCGCCAGCGCTCAGGCGATTGTGCCGACCGACGTCCCAGTCGTTATCTCGCCACAACTTGACGATCGCGTATTGTTGTTCAGCCTGCTGGCTGCAGTGGCAAGCGCCGTATCGTTCGGTCTAGCTCCCGCATGGCAGAGCCTGAAGACCGAACTCGTGGCCGGGCTGAAGAGTTCGAATTTCGGAGACACGGTCCGCCGGCGACGAACGCTCGGCCGAAATGCGTTGGTCGTGACGCAAATCGCATTGTCCATGGTGCTGCTCGTCGCAGTCGGAATGCTTCAGGCGGGCTTTCGCAGGATCCTCGCAGAGGATCCCGGCTTCAGAACGGACCATTTGATAACGATGTCGCTGGACACATCATTTGCCCGATACGCGCCTGCACAGACTCATGAGTTTTATCGCAGTCTCCTCGAGCAGGCGCGCGCCATGCCGGGTGTTGAGTCCGCTGCTCTTGCAGACGCCATTCCGCTCGACCGGAGCATTACATCGCGAAGGATCGTCGTGCCCGAGGGCTATCAATTCCCGCAAGGACAAGACAGCACACCTGTGCCCGCGGCCGTTGTCGATGAACGATATTTTGAAACGGTACGGACACCCATCGTACGCGGACGGGGCTTCACGGCGGCCGACAGCAGGACCTCTCGCCCTGTCGTGATGGTTAACGAGGCTTTCGCAGCAACTTACTGGCCCAATCAGGATCCGATCGGCAAACGGGTTCGGTTGAAGAACAATAGCGACGATCCGTGGCTGGAGGTCGTCGGGATTACAAAAACCGAGAAGTATTTTCGCGTCATCGAACCGCCAACGCCGTTTCTCTATCTTCCTTTTGCTCAAAACGAAAAACCCCAAATGTCAGTGCTTGTCGCGACCATCAATGCAGATGCGTCTCCTTTGGCGACGCCGTTGCGTTCACTCGTCCGCGACCTCGATATCAACCAGCCTGTCTTCAGTCTGCGTACGTTCTCCAGCTTTTACCGACAGGAGGCGACGGGCGCGCCGCTGCTCGTGCTGCGGGTCGGCACGGCAATGGGCCTGCTGGGATTGACCCTCGCGCTTGTGGGTCTCTACGGACTGGTCTCATACTCCGTTGCGCGACGAACACGCGAAATCGGGGTTCGCATGGCGATCGGCGCGGGAAGAACCAACGTCCTGCGTCTGGTTCTAAGCGAGGGTATGAAGCTTGCGCTTTCAGGAATCCTGATCGGCGGCGTCGCCACCATTGCTGTTGCCCGCTTGCTTACCGTGGGTATGGCGGGCATCGGTGCGGCGAACCCGGCAATTTATGTCATCGTGCCGTTTCTCCTGATCGCGCTCACGCTTGCTGCGAGCTACGTCCCGGCTCATCGTGCGTCGAGAGTCGACCCGCTACGCGCGCTTCGCTACGAATAATAGCGGCTGCAGCCTGTCAAGAGCCTTGCAAAACATCGAGGCGTCGTCAAACGGATAGGGGCAACATCGCAGCGATGGGTCCGGTAATGGACGTCGACTGTCTTAAATCCATCCCTCAGTTGTTTAGCCGGCGCCAACTCAAGCGAAGAAAAACAGCTTAGCAGTCTGTTGCCTTGGTGCATCCATCTGTGGTGCTCGCGGAATGGAGCGTGCGTTAGGGTGGCTAACTCGGCTGAAGCACTGGCAGGCCAATCACATCAACAGGAGCACGGAGATGAAAACGACAGCGGCTATGGTCACCCACTCGATTCTCATTGTCTTTTTGATGGTGGTAACCGTGAATTCGAGCTATGCGCATTGGCCGACCGCCCACGGCAGTCCATCCAACACGGGGTTCGCCTGGGTCAACACCCTTCCGGCAACCTATCCGACCGGCTATGCCAATGTGGGAAAGGTTGCGCCCGGCGCCAATCCCGTTATAGGGCCCGACGGGACGGTATACATCGGTAACCTTGATGGAGAATTGGTCGCGTTGTATCCCGATGGCAAACCTTATTGGAAGCGGAAGGTTAATCCCGAACACGGCGTCATCTTCTCATCTCCAGCGGTTGGCGCCGATGGTTCGATCTATGTCGTGTCGAACCGAAGTTATGTGGACCCCCGTGACGGCGCACCGCTCCATGCAGCTTTTCTTCATAAATTCACCCCCGGCGGGGGCTGGCTTTTTTGGCGACCGTTTCCAAAAGCAATGGTGTTTCCCTTCACCGACGGCGGTGCCACAACTGCTCCACCCAACATCTGGAACTGGAATGGCACAGAAGCCATCATGGTCCCTGCCGTGTACAAGGGATTGGGCCGAAGCGAGATCCGATTGATCGCGTTTTCAGCTGCGAACGGCGCTGTCATGGGAGATAGGCAAGTGACGGTTCAGGTCTATGAGATCACAACCTCAGGAGGTATTAGCGACATCCTGGACTTGATTGTTGACTTTCTGGCTTGCGTACCTTCGGGCGGCTGCACGTTTTCCACGACACTCGGTGGAATGCCACTGGTCGACGCCGGCTGGCCGCAACCGGGTGTCGCAATTTGGGAGTATCCTCAGGGTTCACCTTACGTTTGGCTGGCCGATGGCCTTCGTAGCACCGTGGCGTTCAAATTTGATCCTGCAGCGGGTTTCTCCGAAATCTACCGTTTCAGTGACACAAAGGAGCGGCTGAGTTCACCCCCGGTAGCGCTGGATAACGTTATCGCCGTCGTGGGCACTGAGGACGGCCGTGTCAAATTCGAGCGCGAAAATACTTCGGTGGGTGCATGGGGCCCGATAACCGCTGCGCCCACGCGAATGAATGGCGGGCGCCTCGCTGTCATTTCCCGCGGCGGCACAATGGCAGTCATGAATGGTCATTCGGTGGTGCAGCAACAACAGCTCAACGGCCAGTCGATCGCGTCGGCGGCAGCCTCCTGTACGCATTTGTTCGTGTCCAGCACGAACGAACTCGTGACATTTGAGCTGAAAACCTTGACACCTGTCGCTCGACTGCCCTGGACAGACGGCGGTCGGAGCGCTCCCGTCATTGGGCCCTTCGGCCA
>DATFXZ010000026.1:0-4496 GCA_035315305.1 Terriglobia bacterium
GAGCTTCGTATTCTCGAAGGCTAGAGAAACCTGATCGGCAACAGTGGACAGCAACCTCAAATCCTCATTTGAAAATCTGCGTTCGTCGGCGGAGTACACGTTCAGCACACCGATGACGTGATCCTTCAAGACCATGGGAACGGAAAGCAACGACCGGATGCCTTCCTTTGTCGCCAGTTCAGGATACTGATATCCCTCCTGCTTCGTCACGTCACGAACCATGAGCGGCGCTTTTTCTTTGACCACGCGGCTGATCAAACTATTTCCAATCTTCAGATTGGGTTTCCGCAAGTACTCTTCACTCGAGGCCTTCGCGGCTTTGATGACAAGCTCGTTCTTTTGGGCGTCCACGAGCATGATCGAACAGACGCGCGCCTGCATCATTTTCGCAATGATGTTCACAATCAGCTGCAGCACTTCCTCCAAATATCGCCCGGATGCGATGATCTGTCCCACTTCGGCCAGCGTCGAGATCTGCGTTGAACGCAGCGCGGTCTCCCGATACAACCGCGCATTCTCAATGGCTCCGCCGACTTGATGGCCAATAATCGACAACAACGTCATCTCGTTTTCACTGTGACGATGCGCCCTCCTATGCTGAACATTGACGACGCCAATGACGCGGTCCTTCGGCGGTGCCACGATGGGCACAGAAAGAAATGCTTCGTATTTATCTTCCGGAAGTGTGTGAAAGACTTTGAAGCGCGGGTCCTTGCTCGCGTGCCGCGCAATCGCGACTGGCTTGACTTCCTGTGCAACCCAACCCGTAATGCCCTCTCCGACCCGCATCGCAATCTTTCCAATCAACCGTGGATGAGGATTCTTGGATGCTCGCAGCACCAGGTTGTCGCCGGTTGGATCGATGAGGTAGATCAGGCACGCATCCCCATGCGTTACGTCGATAACCAAGTCGACGATCTGCCGCAATACCTGGTCGAGCTCGAGCGTGGAGCTGATGAACTGACTGATTTGATGCAGGATTCGCAGTTCCTGCCCAGCCAAGTCCAGCGTTTTTTGGATGGTTTCGATTGAATTGTTGTTACGAGCCATTTCTGATTATTCGCACTAGTGCGTCATCGACTGCAAGGCCGTGCCTGAAGCTTGGAAGCCTTATCGAACGCTTCCTGAGCTTCCCGATCATAGCCGAGCTCGTAATATACGAAACCGAGATTGAGATAGGTTTGCGCGTTTCCAGGATTCAGCCTCAGCGACTCCTTATAGGCTGCGATCGCTTCCTTCCATCGGCCTTGCCTGGAAAGCATGAGCCCCTGGCGAAAGTAGTCGTCACCCTCTTGAAATGCAGCATCCATAGCGGAGGCCATAGGCGAAGAGTTTACCCCGATTCAGCTCTAAATGATCCATGGAACATGGTCATTGAAATCCTTACGAATACGGAAGATCCACAACGAACGTCGCGCCCTGGCCTTCTCCTCGGCTTTCAGCGCGGACGGTTCCCCCATGCCGCTCAACGATGTATCGGACAATTGCAAGGCCGGCCCCAAGGCCTCCCTGCATGCGTGTGACGAAATTTCCGGCCTGCCGGAACTGATCGAAAACATGTGGCAGGAACTCCGGGCTAATCCCGACTCCGGTGTCGCTGATCCGGATATGGGCCCAATCGGGCGAACTGTCCAAACGCACCTCGATCAGTCCGCCTTGCCGTGTGAATTTGATGGCGTTCGATAGCAAGTTCCATATCACTTGCTGTATGCGATCACGGTCGCACCAGATCAAACGATCTAATGGCTCGAGCGAGGTCTGCAAGTGGATCCCTAGCGCTTCAGTTGACGGCCGCACAACTTCGATTGCTCTTTGGATAATCGGCAGAAGGTCTATCGGTTGCCGGTTGAAATTAAACTTACCGGCCGTAATGCGTGAGATGTCCAGAAGCTCCTCGACAATCCGTGCCTGTGCTCTTGTGTTGCGCTCGATGATATCCAGCGTGGCTTGAAGGTCCTCGTCGCTCGTTCTGGAAGCGCGCAATTTATAAATGGCGCCGAGGATCGGAGTGAGTGGTGTTCTCAGCTCATGCGAGACTGTCGCTAAAAACTCGTCTTTGAGCCGATTCGCTTCGAGCTCTTTTGTATATAAGGTGGCATTGTCCAGGGCGATCGCCGCGCGATCCGCGAGATCCTCCGCAAGGGCAAGGTCAAATGGATTGTAGCTTCGGTCCGGCCGCTCCAATATCAACCGAATTGCGCCGATCGTATTTCCTCGTATCACCAAAGGAACCGAAATCATTTTGTCGCGGAGCTCAGGCTGGCCGCTGCGAATCACCTCAGCAGCAAGGGTGATGCAATCACCGTTCTGAAGTATTTCCTCTTTTTCGCTGTTCACATGTGCGGTTGCGACGCGCTTAAGGGAGCCATCCTCCTGAACCACGTCCACCATGCAGCCATCTGCCAGATGCGGTATGCCTGCGCGCGCAAGAGCCCACAACGTGATTTCGTAGTCCAACGACATTGCGAGCGCGGAGCTTGCTTCATAGAGGAAGCGTTGCGCGTCTTCTCGTTGGCGTCGTTCCGACGTTAGCTCTGCGGTCCGCTCCAACACTATCTGCTCGAGTTTCTTCTGTGTTTCGAGGACGGCCGCCTCTGCATGTTTGCGGATCGTTATATCAATCATCGCCGTGCGGAATTGCAAAGTGTGTCGGTCAGCATCCTGCGTGGCCATGGTGAACAGCTGGATGTCGATTGGCGGGCTTTGTTGGGAAACAAGTTGCAACTCGATACTTCGCTTCTTTCGCGACCACCGGCAGCGACGCAAGTGGTCCTTGAAAGATTGGATCTCGTCGGTAGCAATGAACTCGGAAAAGGGCCTGCCTATCAGCTTGTGCGGATTGTCACCAAGCAGCTTGCCGGCAATGATGTTGATCTCCTCAATGAACCCATTTTCGTCGAGGCTCGCATAGCCGATCGGCGAGAAATCGTAAAGGTCGGCATACCGAGTCCGCGAATGAGCAAGCTGTTGCTGCGTTTCGCGTAACTCGCGATTCTGCATCTCGAGCTCTAGATGATGCACCAGGAGCTCATTAATGAGGTCGCTGGCCTTGTCGTCCTTCAGCGCTTGTAGCGCTGTGAACAGGTCATCGGTTGTCATTCTCTCGTGCAACATGGCAGATATAAAAAGCCCGGAGGAAAAACAGCACCTCCGGGCGAGTAATTAAAGTTCGAGGTAACTATTCTGTCCGCCGCTTCACGATGTCTTCATCGCTAACGAATTTTTGGCCTGCTTGCTTCCGGCCCATGGACTCGCGACGTCGTTCCGGTTGCTTGTTCCGATCGTAAGTTCCTTGTCCCTGATCTTCGTTTTGCTGCCGGCCGGCGCGCTCTCGGTCGCTGGGCGTCTCGTTCCGCTCAGACGGATTCTTACTCATTCGTCATCTCCTAAAAGAATTGTGGCTTTACTAAATCTCGGTGCACGCGAAGTTCCTTGGCTAAGCTCTACATTTCGCGGATGGTTGTGGAAAGGCGCATCAATGGAGCGGGATATCCGAGGAAAATCGGTGTCCCGTATTTGGAGGCGACATCAAAACGCATCGAATGCGGTCTGAAGGAGCCGTGAAATAGGTTACCGAGTATCCAAACTGCCGGCGTGAGAAAAATGAGCGGCCCATTCCAGAACGACGAGCCGAAGGCACGAAAGACACAGACTGATTTCGTCCCATGTCGAACATTGCAAAACGTCGCCACATCGAGTACAGGTGGCGACAATCGGTGTTCGCATCGTCAGGCTCCAGTGCGCCAAGCGGGAGGTCCCTATTCTGCCCGCTCGGCGCGTGCACCTAGCCTCATACGGGAGCAAGGAGGCGGCGCACTGCAGTTATCGACAAGTGACCACGTTTTGTCCACGGACCAAAGGTGCGCGGCCCAAACGTGCTATCAAACCGCAGCAGCGTTAGCAACCATGCTTCAGGCTGTGCTCTTTCGACTGTTCGCGAGCCTGTACTAAGAACTGCCTCGCAGTTCGCACCTTGTTGTAGAGGTATTCGAATTCCGCGTGAGCCATCATTCCGACAGCCTCAGCCAGCTCCGACACTCCGCGCATGTAGATCTCGAATGCCTTTTTGTGCTTAGTCAGGAGGCGGCCCTTCTCATCGCAAAGGGAGAAACAATTCAGAACTGGGCTCAATTCGAAACCATGAAGCGTCCGAATCCCGAAAGCAAAGTCGACCTCGTACAAGTTGAACTCGGCCATGCCATTATCGCTGGGAATGACATTTATAACCGTGCCGAGCTCTTCGACCTCCTGTCCGGATGCATTTTTCAACGATACAAGACTTCCAACCTTTAAGAGGAACATAATGCTCCAATCTTGGTTGTGCAATTGATCGGCGTGGCATTTTACCCTGAAAGATCGGAATTGGCACTGTTACTTCTGAGCAGCAGGAACATATCTCCCTGCAGCGATATCGCCCAGTCTTTCTCTTGCGCCAGAACGCGCCCACTCTTCAATGCTCTCGTCCCGCATAGCGTTGTTAAGTTCATTCATCACCG
>DATFXZ010000027.1:0-11550 GCA_035315305.1 Terriglobia bacterium
GCGCCTTTCGTTCCGAAGTCTTCGGAACCGCAGTCATCACACGCCGGGTGATCTCCATCAGCACCAGCGGGTAACCGAACACGTACGCTTCGTCTGCAATCGCCATAGCTTCTTCCGCACTTATCTTAGTTGTCGACATAAACCTCCTTTGGTTTTGCGTATGAGGCAGAGTGACTAGGAAATTCTCGCGTTCGGTTTCAGACGGGCGGAAGGCAGATAACTCCTGATTCCATTTGCAAAATCTACGTAAGCTGGCGCAAGCAATCACCACTGAAAAAAACTGTCTCTGTTAGGGAGTAATCCCGATACCACCACCATCAGTACGGCTGTCAAGCTAACCTTAGCAGCTTAACGTTCCGCGTCACTCCGGTCGCAGGACGCGACCGTTTTGACGGATATAGAGGCGCGCCCGATTCGAAACACCTTTTATGCTCCCCGGGCTTTTTTAAAATTTGCGACGGCGTGCGTCAAGTCGCCAGGTCCGACCGGCTTTGCGAGGTGTACATCGTAACCTGCCGCTAATGCCTGATCGCGATCAGCGGCACTTGCATATGCCGTGAGGGCAATGGCCGAAAGCCGCTTGCCGGAGTGTTCACCTTCGACAGCGCGCACTTTACGGATCAAGTCGTAGCCATCTTCCTGTGGCATGCCGATATCCGCAATCATCACATCCGGCTTTTGTCGGCTCACGGAATCCAGTGCCTCGGCGGCCGAAGAAGCGAATTCAATAACCGCGCCACGAGACTGCAGAGTCATCGCCACCAATTCGCGGGCATCAGCGTCATCATCCACGACGAGAACTCGAAGTCCCGAGACAGACGGCTCATCGGCGTGTCCGGGTTGCAGGTGTGCCGCTTCAATATGAGATGGTATGACTGCTGGGATAGGGAGCGTCACTGTAAACGTACTGCCCCGACCTTTACCCTGACTTTCTGCAACGGCAGTTCCACCATGCGCCTGTACCAGTTCGCGGACAATCGCCAGGCCGAGACCGAGTCCGCCATGAGTCCGGTTCTTCGCGCTATCTGCCTGTCGAAACCGGTCGAAAATGTGAGGAAGAAAATCAGGCTCGATACCCTCGCCGTCATCGATGACTTGAATCTGCGCTTGCGATGCGATGCGAGTCAGGCGGACTTGGATATGACCGTCTTGGGGCGTGAACTTGACCGCATTCGTGAGAAGATTCGAGAAGATCTGCTGCAGCCGGCCAGAATCTCCTACAACGATCATCGGTCCGGGCCGAGCCGCCATCTCAAGCGCTACACCCTTGGCGTTTGCTGAAGGCCGAAGTGAATCTACGACGGTCTGTACAAGCGATGGGAGGTCGACTCGTTCGGTGTCGAGTTTCAATTTACCGGCGGCAATTCGCGATAAATCCAGGAGAGACTCGACTAGTTGCGCCTCGGCCCTCGCATTTCTCTCAATGACTTCGAGGGCGTGGCTCGCGCGTTCAAGGGGTATCTGTCCTCTTCTCAGGATCACTGCCCAACCGAGAATCGCACTGAGCGGAGTGCGAAGTTCGTGGGACAGCATCGCCAGAAACTCATCCTTCGCCCGACTGGCCTCTTCAGCATGGCGTCTCGCCTGCCTCTCTGCCTCTGCCGCGCGCTTGCGTACCGTAATGTCGGTGACTGCCGCAATGACAAAAGTCCCGTCGGCAGTCTGAATCGGGCTTAGCCCAATCTCAACGGCGACGTCAGAGCCGTCCTTCCTGACAGCGTAGAGCTCGCGGCCGGCTCCCATTGGACGCTGGCTGGCGCCCGCCAAATAGTTCATCCGGTATTCCAGATGCTGAGTTCGGAACTGCGCCGGTACGAGGTGTTCGATCGACATTCCAACGATCTCGTTCCGTTCGTAACCGAGCAGTTGCTCTGCAAGCGTATTTGCCAAAACAATCCTTCCGCCTGCGTCTACCATGAGCATGGCCGTCGGAGCAGCCTCGACGGCAAGTCGGAATTTTTCCTCCGACTGTTTGCGGTCCGTAACATCGGCGCAGATACCCATCATTTGATCTGCGTTTCCATGCGCATCTGAGAATAGCTGTCCTCGTGCTTCGACCCAACGGAGCGCACCATCTTTGCGCACAATCCTGTACTCGATAGAGTGGTCTCGTCGCTGTTCGATCGCTTCGCGTACAGCGTGAAGCACGCGCTCGCGGTCGTGGGGATGGATTTCGTCTTGGAATTCATCGAATGTACCGGAGAATGTGCCGGGCTGGTAGCCGTGGATGTGCTCGAGGCCCTGCGACCACGTGATGTTTCCACTGAGCAGGTTGTACTGCCAGATTCCCATGTGGCCCGCCTCGAGCGCTAATTGAAGACGCTGTTCCGCCGTTTCCGCCGCCACCCGTGCATTGTGCTCACTCTCCCGTGCGCTCCGTTCACGATCGAGTAACTCGGCGCGCTCCCGCTCAAGTCGCCGTCGCTCCGTGATATCGCGAAATATGAGGACGGCTCCAAAGATCTTTCCGTCCGCGTCTCGAATAGGCGACGCTGCATCGTCGATTGGTGTTTCAGTTCCGTCCTTCGAGATAAGCACACTGGGATTCGCCAAACCGAGAATGTTGTCCTCGTGCATTGCTTGTAGGGCTGGATTTTCCACCGGCTTGCGGGTGTCTTCATTGACGATCTGAAAGACACTCTCTAACGGCATACCGAGAACCTGCTCTCGTTTCCAGCCAATGACGGACGCAGCAACTTCGTTAATGAAGGTCACCTTACCCGCAGCATCCGTCGCAATCACGCCGTCGCCGATACTTGCGAGTGTCGTTTCGAACCGCTGACGCTGTGCACGTTCGGCGAGCTCCGCATCCTTGCGGAGCAATGCCTCGAGGTCGGCGCGCTCCACGGCTCGACGTTGAGAGTGGCTGAGCAATGCCATACAAGATCCGACCAGGATAAAAATCAATAACGCGATTTGGTCAGCCGGGTTGGGAACGGAAAATGAGTATCCTGGTGCAACAAAGTAGTAATCAGCGGCGAGTGCGGATAACACAATGCTCAGCGCGGCCGGTCGAAAGCCGCCGTACCACGCGCTAAATAGAACCGCCGGAAAGAATGTTATGAAGGGAACCGTGTTCTGGCCAATCAGCGGGGTCAGCGCGAGGCGAAGCAGTGTCGCCACCACAGTCGCAAGGACGGCGGCACCGTATGGAATTAATTTGGTCGGCGTATTCGCGTTATCCTCCATGAGCATAGCTAAGGCTATCTCTTGCTTTATAGAATTTAAGCCGATTTCAATCTTAGCCGATTTCCTGATCATCCCAATGAAGCTTAGAAAACTGCCGAGTCCGAAGATGAGGGGTAAAGGTCAAGGACGCGTGCTGTTGAGGAGGGACGCGATGAGTTGCACCGCGCTTAAACGAGAAATGCCTGGATCACGGGAATTTCTTCGACTGCCCGCTTCTTATCACTTTAATGTCGGTCGCCAGATCGTAATACTCCCCTTATTGCCGCTAACTGCTATGACCTCGAGGAAGCCATCGTGGTAGAGGTCTGCGAGCGTAACGCTATGAAGCAAGGAGAGGCCGGTGGTTGGTAGCCCGCTCTCCCGAACAAGATGCCAGCCTCCCTTTCCGTCGCCTCTGAACCAGAACAGGCCATCAGACTCGGTCCCAACGGTAACATTTCCGCTAGCGACGATGTCCAGGTTGCCGTCCCGATCCAGATCCCCCAGCGCGACCCCTGACGAAGGAAGTTTGAACACCTTCAACCCGCCTGAAGAAGCTTTCCACCCTCCACTCCCGTCGCCAAGGTAGACATCCGGTCCATTGGGCTTCTCGAAGCCGTAAAAGGTTCCGTTGATGACCAGGTCTAAATGACCATCTTTGTTAACGTCACCTAAGGCAAGCGATTTAAACTCACGTGTCGGTGGATCAACTTCCATCGGATCTTCCTTGAACCCCCCTCTGCCGTCGCCCAGATAAATGTAGATTCCCCAGCGTTGGAAGGCCGCGATGATGTCTTGATGACCGTCGCCATTGACATCCCCAACGACTAGAGACCGACCTTGCATGCTGGGCCCAAGTCTCTTTTCGGGAAGGGTTGTATGAAGCTTCCAGTTGCCCCTCCCATCGCCGAGATAAACCTCGATGCCAACTTTTTGAAATCCAAGCAAGACTAGATCGAGTTGGCCGTCTCCATTGAGGTCGGCGAGCTGGGCACCGACATAGCCGTCCTCTCTGTGAAGGAGCTTTTCGGTGAATCCTCCTTTACCATCGCTTAGGAGAGTTTGCACACTGCCGAAGTGGCTCGCCGCCACAATATCGGGGAAGCCATCGCGGTTGATATCACCCGCCGCAAGTGCGGCGTAGCCGATGTCGGACCATTTCGACTCTATTGGGTAGAACGCGCCTTCTCGATTACCCCGCCAGATATGTAGAGAATCGTCTACGAGTCGAGCCGTTGCAACAAGATCGAGATATCCATCTCGATTGAGATCGACAACAAGGGAATTAAAGCGCCACTCTGTCCCCGGCCCCAACGTAAGGAACTTCGAGTAATGGGGTAGGGCCGGCAGGGATTGAAACACGCCGGACCAAACCGCGACCAGGCCCGCAGCCGTCAAAAACCCGCGAACGGTTCTGCCGACGCCGAACATAAGGGCCTCTCGGAAGTTGTTCTCCAGACGTTCTGCCTCGTTTACTCAGGCAAAAAAGGCACGAGAGGTTCTTCGAGCCCCTCGTGCCAAAGAATATCGCGTTTACGGCACCGGGAACTGAACCTCCGGCCTAAAAGCTGTCGGGACCGGCGTGCTGTCGTTAAACAGCGAGTACATGTACCCCCGCACTATACCGTCATGTGGGATGTTAAACTCGTTGGTCTCGACAATACCCAAAAGCGTGACTTGTCCTGGATTGTCGAGGATGCCGGCAATGGGTATCTTAACGGCACCGGTTGACTCCACCAGTCCCTTCCGCCCCATAAAATTCTCCGTGAGGTTCGTATTGATCTGCGTAATCCTGATCTCTTCCCAGCAGATGAATGTGGTAGTGGTGGACAGCAGGACCTCAAGGGGAGTCCAGAAGCGAAGATTCACGAACGTCGGGTAGTTGAATGCACTGGATCTCACGTCCAGCGTCAGAAGGGTTAAGGAGGTTTCGACTGCGCCCTGGGTTGCGCTGGCGGGGCGATCGTACCTGACCGTGCCAATGATTGTCCCTGTAAGCGCCTTGTAATGGGCATCCAGACCGTCAAACACCAGGGAGTCACCTATGCCGAGACGAATCAGACCCAAGTTCGCTATGTTAGAGTTAGCCTGGATCGGAATCGCATTGTAAGCCGCGGCCGAGTTTGCCCCTTCCCGGATAACGGCATCGCCGACAAGTCCATCAAATTTGATCGGGCGTCCGAGCTGGTCGACCGCCCAGACGATCAGATAGCCCCTGTCGCACGGAGGCGCCGGAACGGTGAAGTTTGAGACGGTCGCCACGTTTTCTGGGTTGAAATACAACGTTCCGTGAATTGTCCTATTCAGGTTAAAGTCGGTCTCCAGGCACGGCGCAAAATAATTGTTCGATGGGCAGACCCAGTGAGCTCGGAGATTAATGGTTGTTCCCGCGTCGTTGCACATGACTCCCTTAGGGCATCGGAGGCTGATCTCGATCTCAGTCCTGGGTACAACGCCTGATTCCGTGTTGACTGTTCCCCTCACAAATTTAGGAAACACCAAAACACTCCCAGGCTCCTGAGGGTCATTTAGTTGTGGAACAACTTTCGCATCGACTTCTGCCATTGCTATGGCCGGTGCGACCACGAAAGCCAAAGCAATAACGATTACCATCAGCAAATTCTTCATCGGTTTTTCCCTCCGTTTGAACAGATGGTCCACTGTCGCCAAATGTTTCGTGCAGCAGTTGCTTCAAAGAAAATTGACTATCGTAGTTTAGTAATGCGACGAGTGCGCGCTTTTACAACCTGCACACTCTTACTTTTTTGAGCGTGCCAGTCGCCGAAGAGCAATCGTCGAGTGAACTCTCTTTGATCGTTGCAATGTGTGTCGAAGGAATGGCCGCAAACAGCAGGAGGGTTAAAGTGTCGCGCTTCTTGGCGGGCTTGCGTCGCCCAAAATAGAGACCTGCGACTAAGAACGCTGGCATGCCTGTGCGGTAGAAGTCGTTACGGTAAAACGTAGCTGAAATAGTTGAGGCGATAAATTGGTGTTCATGTATTTTACGGAGCACCCGGAGATGACCGGTCCAATAAATCCTGGGGGACCTTGAATGTTCTGTAAGGAGCCTGGAACAACACCACCTGGCCCAGCTTCACCCGCTCCAGATAGGAAAGTGATGTTAAGAGTTTGGCCTACGGTTCCATTTATGTCGTACGTACCGGGCCCCAGATTCTTAAACGTGTATAAACCATTCGTAGTGATGGTTTGCCCCTGGAACTGGATCGTTGCACCGCCCGTATTCAGGACTTCAAAGGCAACCGTTGCGGTCCCACCGCCCGGAGGCGGGTCCGGAGATGGGCCTGGAGATGGGCCCGGAGGTGGGCCAGGAGGTGCGCCAGGAGGCGTGCCAGGAATCGCAAAATTGGCGGCTACAGGAACCACAGGAACAGCAGAAAATAAACCCTCCTTCAGAGTAAATCCAGTCACTGCTAATGAATTTGAAGGCGCGTTACCAGACGTTTCTACAACTAAGGCGCCCCTGAAAGCGGTGCCGCTGAACTCTGGGAAGAGCGCGCCGATGGAGTCGACTATCTGCATCCGCGATCCGAGAGGATTAAGACGGGGATCATCCCTGCTCGCAAGCTCCGATCCGTTCTCCCCCAACAAACGCAGCCTGACGTTAACGGCACTTGTGTTCGCGTTCGCAATGGCGACACCAGTGAATGAGCTCTCCACAGGCACAAGAATGCTATTCCCAGCATCAAGTCCCAGCATTCCCGAAGATGTGACGAGCACCCCGCTATCGTTGCGCTGATCAAAACTTGCAACTCCCTGCACCGTAGTGCCGGCCGCAATGACACCCCAACCAATCTTCAGTGGGCCTTTGTCGGAGAGCGAATAGCGTGTCGAACCCGCCCCCATCACCAAAATTGGAATGCTGCCTAGTTGCGTCCCCTGTTGCGAGTAGATGATCAGTTGTGACGAAACCAGTGCCGTCCCTGTATTGATGATCGTAAAGTTTGTCGTGTAGCCCCCGCCATAGACGACTTCAGGAAAATAAATGGTGTTCGCGAAAACCGAGACGGGCGTGAGCGAGAGCAGCAACAGAAAAAAGCGAGTTACTTTCATGGGTGCCTTTCCAATACCTAAGTTGTACAGATGCCCATCTCGATTGAGATCGACAACGAGAGAGTCAGAGCCACTCTGTCCACGGGCCCCGAGCGTGAGGAGATTAGAGTAATAAGAAACCAGCGCACTCTCCGCGCACTCGGACCCGAAGCCTCTCGGAAGCCAGCAACCAGAAGTTCTGCCTAAGTCACGCAGGCCAAAAGAGGGACGCGACGAAGGGTTTCTTCGAGCCCCTCGTGCCACAGAATATCGCGTTTACGGCAACGGGAACGCAACGTCTGGCCTAAAAGCTGTCGGGACCGGCGTGCTGTCGTCGTACAGCGAGTACATGTACCCCCGCACCACATTGTCATGTGGGATGTTAAACTCGATGGTCCCGACAAGGCCCAAAAGCGTGACGGGTCCTGGATTGTCGAGGATTCCGGCAATGGGTATCTTAAAGGCACCGGTTGACTCCACCAATCCCTTCCGCCCCATAAAAGTTTCCGTGAGGTTCGAATTGATATTCACAATCTTGACGTCTTCCCAGCAGATGAATGCCGTGGAGGTGGACAGCAGGTTCTCAAGGGGACTCCAGAAGCGAAGATTCACGAACGTCGGGTAGTTGAATGCACTGGATCTCACGTCCAGCGTCAGAAGGGTTAAGGAGGTTTCCACCGAGCCTTGGTTTGCGCTGGGAAAGCGATGGTACCTGACCGTCCCAATGACTGTCCCTGTAAGCGCCTTGTAATGGCCATCCCGACCGTCAAAAGCCAGTGAGTCACCTACGCCGAGACTAATCGCACCCCCGGTCGGTACGGTAGAGACAGCCTGGATCGGAATCGCATTGTAAGCCGAGGCCGAGTCTGGCCCTTCCCGGATAACGGCATCGCCGACAAGCCCATCAAACTTGATCGGGAGTCCGTTAGCGTTGACCGCCCAGACGATCAGATAGCCCGCGTCGCACGGAGGCGCCGGAACGGTGAAGTTTGAGGCGGACGCCACGTTGTCTGGGTTGAAATACAACGTTCCGTGAATTGTCCTATTCAGGTTAAAGTCGGTCTCCAGGCACGGCGCAAAATAATTGTACGATGGGCAGACCCAGTGAGCTCGGAGATTAACGTTTGTTCCCGCGTCGTTGCAAATTTGTCCCTTAGGGCATCGGATGCTGATCTCGATCTCAGTCCTGGGTTGAACGCCTGATTCCGTTTGGACTGTTCCCCTCAGAAATTTGGGAAAGACCAAAACACTGCCAGGCTCCTGAGGGTCGTTTAGTTGTTGTACGATTGCGTCGTCGATTCCGTCCGTTGGGTGCTGTCCCATTGTTACGGCCGGTACGACCAGTAGAGCGAACGCAGCAAAGACTACAGTCAACAAATTCTTCATCGCCCTTCCTCTTATTAAAGAGATTCGCAGATGGTTTAATGCAGCAATCGCCTTCAAAAAATTGTTCATCGTAGTGTAGTAATGCGGCGTCGATGCCCTTTTACAACCTACACAAGTTTTTATTTTTCAGTCGGGCTAATGAGGACAGTAGAGGGACCACTATCGAGTTGCGAGCAAACCCGACGCTATTCAAAGTTTCGTCGCAAAGCTCGAAGGGCAGACTTCTTCCGCTTGCTGACCGCCTGCTGGCTAATGCCCAAATGCTTCGAGACCTCGGCTTCCGACTTTCCGTGCCAGAAAATTTGTTCAATCAACCACCGATCGGTGGCGGCTAGCCGAGCCACGGCATCGACAAACGACTCACGAGCAGGAACGTGGCGGAAGGGAGTTCGAGGCATGCCTTCGTTTTGGACCTCCTCGCCGCAACGCACGGAATACCTCCACTCCTGGCGATAACGCGTGAGTGCGCTTGCTAAGATCCGTTCGCGTAAAAACACGGCCAACGGAACACCATACGTCGGATCGAAATCGCCCAAAGCGTGCCAGGCAGCGGCGATCGAAAGTGCTTTTACTTCTTCGGACCAGTCTCGAGCGGACCAGCGTGGTGGCACACGCCATCCGCGAATACGCTTGAAGGCGGACTCCAAGACCGGAGCCCATTGAGGTATGCGGCAAGCCCATTCTACTTGCCGGCTTGATGCAGAATCGAACTGCTTCCCTGGACCCGGAGAGTCACTCAACATGTGCGTTCCGCTGTACTCTGTTAACGGAGGAGTAGGTTCAAGGGCGATTTTTTGGACTCGATAGTCAAACTCCAGACTCAAGCCAGGTGCATCGCCGTGATGCAGAGCAATTCTCAAAACGACTTGTGATTCGGAACAGATCCGGAACAGATCGATCTCGTGGTCGGCAGAACAGAGCGGAACCCAATTTGCGTGAACGTGCGGAAAAGATAACCGTACTGCTTTTCTCCGCGTATCACGGTGCAGTTCTGAAGTGGGTGCGCTTGTTCTTGCACGAGAATAGCCGTTCGAAATCGCCGCTAACCAATTGATCTCGCATCCAGGAAGGCATATGAATTTGCGACACTGCGACCTCTTCGCCGCATGCAACGTGACGAAGCACGCCAATGATGCATGTTTGGAAGGTGAGAGGGCGCGACATTTAGGTCGCAGACAATGGTTCTATGCGACTTCAATGCAGCGGTTCATAACTGAACAAGCTATCCAATAAGTGGTCAAACCAACGCAGGGTGAAAAACGCGGAACTCACTGTGGTGCGACTGCCGACTTCGAAAATTCAATACGGTCCAATCCGTGTTTTCGTAGAAGCTTTTGCAACGTTCGGCGTGGCTTACCGGCTTCTTTTGCGGCCCGCGAGACGTTTCCTTGATGTGCGGTCAACAAGCTGACGAGGTATGCTCGCTCGAATTGGTCAATGACCCGTGTCTTCGCCTCGCGGAAATGGATCGACGGTGCGGCCAATTCGGTATCACCCACTTCAAGATCGAGGGCCCCGATGATGCAAGATGATGCTGTCGCCACGGCGCGATGGATGACAGTCTCTAGCTCCCGGACATTTCCAGGCCACGAGTAGCCAATCAACTTTTGCAGCGCCGAAGATGATAGACGCATGGGAAGACGACGATATTTTTCGCCGTAGAGTCTAAGAAAGTGATTTGCGAGGTGAGGAACATCTTCAAGCCGCTCGCGCAAAGGGGAGAGCGACAGATTAAGGATGTTCAGGCGTTGGTAAAGATCGTGTCTGAAGAGCATGGCTGCGACACGCTGGCGGAGATCCGTGTTCGTCGCACAAATGACTCTGACATCAGCCAGCAAGGATTTCGTTGAACCCAAGACTCGATATTCTCGATTCTGCAGAAAGCGCAGAAGCTTCACTTGTGCCGAAGGACTGAGCGCATCGACCTCGTCCAGGAATAAGGTGCCGCCCTCGGCCTCGCTTAGGAGGCCCCTTTCCGACGAAAACGCATCGGTGAACGCGCCCTTCATGTGACCGAAAAACTCGTTCTCGAAAAGCTGATCAGGAATCGCCCCGCAGTTGACCGGAACGAACGACTTGCCCTGGCGCGAACTTTGGTAGTGAATAGCCCGCGCAAACAGCTCCTTGCCCGTTCCAGTCTCACCCAAAATCAAGACTGTCGCATCCGACCGGGCCAGGTTCGGAAGTTTGTAGATGGACCTCATAAGGCTATCGCTCTCGCCGACGAGCGACTCTAACTGGTATTTCCCCTTAATTTCGCGACGAAGAATGGACGGAGACTGATCGTCCTCGAGCCGCAAAAGACGACGAAGACGCAAGATCAACTCCAGTTCCTCAACAGGGCAGAACAGAAAATCGTCCATGTCTGGAAATGTTTCGAATACTTCGTGAGAGGCTATGGCTGCGCCACACACTACTCCAACCAAGAGAGCCGCGCTCCACCTTTGCTTGACCAATCCGAGAAGCTCGCGAAATCGCGGGGTTATCGATGAATGCAGGAGAATAAGACGAGGTGTGGGTATGCCGTTGTTGGAGAATTCTTTTGTTTCACAGATGGCGTAGTCATCGAAAGACTTTCGAAGTAAATCGGCAATCTTACATTTACACCATCGGCCACATTCGCCGTTCACGAGCAACAGCTTCAAATCGTGCGTGCCAACACTGTTTTCCATCCGACCCGTGATGAGTGCCCGCATTACGTACACCCTAAAAGCAGCGGTTCATGGCGTCCTGCGGATCTGATGGGATAGCCTAGTGCCCCATCACGAACTGCAATTCACGTATCAGAAATCAGACACAGATTGTCAGTCGGAATTGTTGGATTGTAATTCAAATAGATTACAAACGTGTGATCAATTTTTATAAATGACAAGACTATGGAGTCAGAGTCGATAGTCCTTGGCCATAAAAGGAAGAGTTAATCGTCCGCAAATGCGGTTAGAGTTT
>DATFXZ010000028.1:0-9680 GCA_035315305.1 Terriglobia bacterium
TTGGAGACACCCGCTTGAGGACTTTGAATGCAGCCCACAATCAGAATGCAACTCACGATTCCAGCCACGGCCAAGGGCGCAGATGATTTCATGTGTCCTCCAAAATCGGCGTTGGAGTAAGTATAAAGTAAGAATATTTCACTGCCATTACACACTGGTCCAGCCTGGCGCCAGCGATTCCCGCTTCTATCGGCCTTTGACCTGTCACGAGAAATTCACCAATTCGCGATAAATATTAGGACGCCTCGACTGTATATCTAGGTCGTAGACAGTCTTTGCCTACTCCTTCTCCCTCACAGATCAGACCCCCTGTGGGGACTCTCTTTGAATGTTTGTGATGTCTACGCACCATAGCGGGAAGCAAGGTACGGATGGAGGCAGCCATGAAACTAAAACTCTTGGTCTGCTTGAAATGTGGGTCCTCCGACATTCGTCGTTCTAAAAGACACGGCCCGTTGGAGTGGGTACTCAAACGCTTCTTCATCGTTCCGTGGCGATGCATGGTTTGCTACAACAGATTCTTCCGGCCATACTTCGGATTGTTTACCCGGCCAGAGGTTCCGAAGCTTTGGCGCCTGTGGGTGATGTTCCGCGCGGCGTTGAGGTCCTTGTCTCTGTTTGCGATCGGTTGACTGACTGCAGATGACCGTGTGACAGATGGAGATAGCTCGTCGTTGTTTCCAAATCGAAGTGACCGAGCTGTATCTGAATCGTCTTCAGATCGGTCCCGCGCTCCAACAGGTTTGTTGCCCGGCTGTGGCGCAGCCAGTTCGGTGACCCTCAATCAAACTATCTATCAGATTGAACAATCCCTCAGACTCGTCCCGGCAGAGAAGTATGCGGCAGTGCTTTCAACGAGCGGTGCGAAAGCGGAAGTCCTAGCCGCTGCGGGTGTCATTAAGCATTGGCAGGAATCGGTGGCTTGGCGCCTGCGCCAACGTTGACCGCGGCTCCGACGAAGGCGATCTCGTCCCCCCTCACCGGGCTCAGTGCCGGGCCCGACCCGATCACAATCAGATCGTCGATTGCATGCGTAAGGATTCGATTGTAAGGGATTTCACAAATACAACAAGTAAGTGGAACACAAAATTCACAACTGCAGCGCTCCCAATTCATAATAGATTCATTTTTTCGCGCGAGTTGATATGACCGTTCCAGCACGACATCTAGTGTCTATAGGAGATGAGGGGGTTCTCAATGCTACACCCGCACCATCTCTCTCGGACCTGTGGATCGACCGGGATCTGAGCTGGCTGGATTTCAACGAGCGCGTACTCGCCGAAGCATTAGATCCGCGAACTCCGTTGCTTGAACGGGTGAAGTTTCTGGCAATCTTCACTTCGAATCTCGATGAGTTTTTCATGAAGCGAATCTCGGTGTTACGTCAGAAACTCAATCCGGCACGACTCGCACTGCTCCAACAGATTCGCGAAAAACTCATTCCTATGCTTCAGCGCCAGGCGGAGTGCTTTCGAGGTAGGCTGTTACCGGAACTGGCTACTCATGGCATCTACCTCTGTGATTGGGAAGAGCTCACACCCGCACAGCAGAATGAGGCTGCCCAATATTTCGATGAACATGTCTCGGCAGCTCTAACACCACTCGTGATCGATACCGCACATCCTTTCCCATTTCTTTCAAACCTTTCGACGTCGCTGGCTTTCTTGTTGGACGATCCCGCTAACGACACCTTGATGTACGCACGCGTCAAAGTACCTGCGGGCCTGCAGCAGTGGATTCCGTTGAAGGCTGATGTTGGATCGAGTGAAACTTTGTTCCTGTCGTTACATCAACTAATCCGCGGGAATGTTCAGAAGCTGTACAAAGGCATGAATCTATCGGGAGGTACGCTATTTCGACTGACCCGCAATGCCGAAGTGGAAATCGATGACGAAGGCGACGAGCAGTTAAGCAAGCTGGTTAAAGAACAAATCAGACAGCGTCGATATGAACCCGTGGTCCGTCTGGAGTTTGGTCCAGCTCCCGACACGTCCATTCGCGAGATGCTGTGCGCCCGTTTTAAACTGCAATCTTTGGATGTCTACGACATGCCGGCAGAGGTTGACTACACTTCGCTTTTTGAAGTTGCTGGAATGGATATTCCTCACCTGCGTTATCCCGCATGGACACCAATTCCTCCGCCTGCACTCGCGAATGGTCAGTCTGACATTTTTGCGATAATTCGAGCCGGGGATTTGTTGCTACACCACCCGTACGACAGTTTCGATGCCAGTATTGAGCATTTCGTCAGTACTGCGGCCGACGATACTCAGACCGTTCTGATCAAAATGACGGCTTATCGTATAGGTGACGATACTCCGTTTGTCAGGTCATTGATCAGGGCTGCAGAAGCGGGCAAGCAGGTGGCCTGCGTAATCGAGATTAAAGCGCGTTTCGATGAGGCGCGAAATTTGCACTGGACCGCCGAACTCGAAAGCGCCGGAGCTCACGTGACATTCGGCGTGCGCGGATTGAAGACACACGCAAAGCTAATTCTCGTAGTTCGGAAGGAGGCAGATGGCCTGCGGAGCTACGTTCACATCGGCACTGGCAACTACCATGTGCGAACGGCGCGGCTTTATACAGATGTCGGGCTGCTTACGTGCGATCCCCGACTTGGTCATGACGTAGTAGAGCTGTTCCACTATCTCACGGGGCATTCCCGGACGCCCGACTGCAATTCGCTGCTAGTCGCGCCTACAACGATGCGGCCGCGCTTTCTGAACTTCGTGGAACGAGAAATCGAAAACAGGCGAGCAGGACGACCGGCGCGAATCATTGCCAAAATGAACCAGCTTGAAGATCCTGAAATTATCGAATCGCTTTGTGTAGCGGCGACGGCCGGTGTTCCAGTTGACCTCATTGTGCGTGGCTTCTGCTGCTTGAGGCCCGGCGTCCCGGGCCGAACTGACGGAATCCGAGTGCGATCGATCATTGGGAGATTTCTCGAACACTCTCGAATTTTTTATTTTGCCGCCGGCTGCGAGGACCCGTTGGAGGGCGAATTCTATATCGGCTCGGGCGATTGGATGTATCGCAATCTGTCTAGGCGCGTCGAGGTGGCCGCTCCGATCACGGCGCGTGGCCCGAAAGCAAAGCTGTGGGAGATCCTTGACATCTGCCTACGCGACCAACGCCAAGCCTGGACGCTTGACAGCGACGGTACTTTCTCGCAATTGGAACCCGACGAATCAACCGAGCGCTGCGCGGCTTTGGGCACCCAGGCTACACTGATGGAACTCGCCCGACTTCGATCCGAACAGTGAGACCCCATTGCGTTCCGATCAATCCTTAGAAATCCCGTCGACATTAATGAAGTCCTGCTGAAAAGGCGATTAGTCCGACTCGGTCCAGTTGGCAGGAAGATCGATGACTAAGTGCTTGCAATCAGCAAAAAGACCACAATGTCTTTAAGGGCCACCATCAATACTTAATTGTTGGCGCGCTACCAGGCAGGACGTAACGAATGTTGAACCAGACCGCGTTTTGATGTGTATTCTTAGGTGCGCCTGTCGCGACAAACCAGGGATTGCGAAAGAAGTAAGCATACTGGAACATCAGTTGCAACGCGCCATATTTTCCATCCTTCCAAATAGTTTGGTTTAATCCGGCGGTACCTTCCTGAGTAGTCCGGTTTTGGCTGTTCGGCGATCCGGTGAAACCGTACCCGATGGGTGTCGTGCCGTCGACGTCCAAAGCCGTATTGCGTTTAATGTAGATTCCACCGTAATAGGCATAAAACATTGAGTTGTTCCGCTGATACTCAAACCCGGAAACCGTTGAGCCGGAGTGGATGAAGGAAGGTTTGCCGTTGGCCTGGACAATGAAGTTCGGAGCGACACCGAATAAGTACCGACCCTCGCCCGCGCTCCAAAAGTTATTCGTGATCAGGCGAAAGTCCTTGATGATTTCGAAGTTTCCGTTCACGGAACCTCCATCCCCAGCTTGATAGAAGTAACGCTGCGTGAGAGGGTTGAAAAGTCTCACCTGGCTCACTACGCCGGCGAATTCGAAATGGACACGGGAACTAGGATCAAACGCGATCTTGGCGATTGCGTCAGGAGCGACCCTGGGGATCTGGATACCGTTGATCAGGTTCTGGTCCAGTTGGGGAGCGATTGGTGTTGCCAATGCTGCTGGCAGGACAGGGGTACCGCCACCGCCTGACCCGCCGAAGTATTGCGTGGTCTGTTCCAGAGCCACACCCAATGTCACTTTCTCGCTTGGGTGATAGACGAAACGTAATCCCGGAATGCGGCCCCACGTCAAGCCATTCATATAATTCACATCGACCACTTGCGAATGGAAGATATCAGCGGGCAAAGGCGAAATCTGTTTGCGGTTCGGAGTAATCATGCTCCAAGACTGCCCGGCGAGAAATTCGTACTTGTCCTTACGTAGGTCAACCCAATAGAGGCGGATCCGATAGATTAAGCTGTTGCTCGAAACTTGTGTGTTGAAGGCGGCATTGCCGATACCACCGACAAAATCGCTCTCATAGTAAGCAAGGACGTACACATTCTTCACTTTTGCGTCTACCCGAAATCCAATTCGTGAGTTCGCCGCGCTAAAGTTATCTTCCGTAAGTCGACCTTGCAGAACGTTGTTATATGGAATGCTTCCGAAATTCGTTTGCAGACTCGTGCCCGAGTTGGTGCTACGAAACGTGTTCGTCAAATCCATGAAACCGACGGTGTAATGGTAGCGTCGCCGATCTTGAACTGCAGCGGAGAAGACTGATCGAAAGACTGGGCGGTCGCTGAGGGTGGTGGTTCGGCGAGGGTTGTCGCAGGCTGGGTGGATGCCGCTGTTGAAGAAGGGATTTCTTCGATGGTCGGCTCAACCGAAGTCCCTTGTTGTTGTCGGGCCTCCAGACGTGGAGAAATTAAGAGACCTGGCACGATCGTTATGACCAATATGAATGTCCTGATGGCTAATCTAACCATTCTCGATTTCCGTTCGGCGCTAGGCTTGAACAACATTGATAAATCGCCTAGATCCAATCAGGCCGGGTTACTTAGCAGCACCAGTCACGGATACCTTCAATGCAGGTCTGAAAATCTCGTTTGCACTTTTTTCTCCTCCTCTGGCTTCGAGTGGAGCTATCGACCTGCTTTTGCCCAACCAACTCAACGAGGTTGCGTGCGGTATTCAATTTAGGTTGTAACAATCGTTAAGTGCTTGCTCGTCCGAGCACAGATGCTTCAATCAAATCTAGACCCCCCGAGTGGCAATCTTTGGACGCGGAGGTTCCTCGGTTCCACCAGGCGGAACTGTCCGGCGGTCACAGAAATGTCACAATCGTGCTCAGAGTTTGTTGGACATTCCTAACCCGCTCGACCGCTGTGGAACCACGATGCCACTTGAATTTCTCTCCCTCCCCTTATCGATCATCGACTCCTGGTGACCCCTGCAATCCAGAAGGAGCGAAAATTCTTGTTCGATGTCATTCTTGAAAGCGATGCCGGCGCAGTTCCTAAGCGTGACGATTACATTCTGGAATCGCCAGCGCGCTGCGAATGTGAAACCCAGCACGCTACGCCGGCATATCGAGTTTGATCCGAGACTCCCGGATTCCGATCTGGAGGAGATACGCCATCAAGTTAATGCGTGGGCGGATCGGCAAATCGTCAAGTCCCGATGGGAGTCTCAAACGATCGACTTCGGTGACCATCGCTGCATTTGGCAGGTATAAGAAAGGAACGACCCAATCCGAGATACAACCTGGGGTTTGCGACCCGGACGCTTTCCGCCAGAAGAAGCAATCGCACGCGGCAGGCGCCGGACATGTCTTGGGCCACCTTCATTGAATGGATGCGCACACTTGATGGCCACTCGGTACGGAGTTGAGCATGCAGTTCCGCATTTGTTCAGGGATTTCAGCTTCACCTTTTCAGCTCCGGACGGCAACAGAATGGAAGGCACGGCCACATTTCGGGCCGCATCGAGGACTGTCTTCCGCGGCAGTTTGATTGCTTACCCATAGATGCCTGAAACGAAGGCAAAGATTGTTTCAAGGAAGCTTTCCATATCTGTAGTGCTTCGTATCGTGTGAGGTTGCAAAAGAAGGATATGGCGGATTTAGGACCCAGCGAGGAACTACTGAGTCGCATGCATCAAAAGCGTTCGCAGCTGGAACGCTTTCTTGCAAAGAACCGGCCCCGCAAACGGCGGCTCCACAACACATCGATTTTTGGAGGCAGTCTCGCTGGGCTTTTGACGGCAGCTCCCGCAATCGGCGGCCAACCCTTTACAGCTTGGCTCACGCACATGCTCAATCTGAATGCGCCCTCGTGGCGGATTCTTTGTGCCTCGGCTACCGTTTGTTCCGCCATCGCCACAGTCGCTTCGCAATCACTCAAGTCACATAACATCGAAGAGCATGTGATCAAGGCAGAGAGCAGCCTGGCGAAGCTCGAGGCACTGGAGGTTTCTTTGGCGATGCACCACATCGATTTGCAGAATGCGACGGCTGAATACCTGAAGTGCGTAGACGATGCCAGATTCATCGAAGCAGCCTGATCCGAATTGCTTCGCAATTGTTCTGCAAGAGGGCGGCAGGGATTCGAACCCCGATAAGATCTGCGAATTGTCCAGCGCGGATATTTCGACCCGCAGACTCCGACAAAATTCCCCAAACTCGATGTCCAAACCAAACTAGCGAGCAACACGCGTTTCGCTTCAACGGAGCGCGTGACGTAAGGCAGCCTATCTCCGCAGTGCTTGTATCTTAGGGCCGCCGCCGCCCCGAGATCGCCCGCCCTTTTGCTTTGTTCCCTAAGGTGAACTGATCACTTTGGGAGTCACATGGATCAGCGCGCCGGAAGGTGAGTCTTCCAGCATCCATAGCGAGCCATCGGGACCTTCTTCCACGTCGCGGATGCGGCATCCCACGGCCCAGCGGTCGGCGATTTTGGCGCCGCCATGGCCGTCAAACACGATGCGGTTGAGCGTCATGGTCCCCATGCCACCGATGAAGCCGTTGCCGTTCCATTCCGGGAAGGTCTCCGTCCCCCGATAGAACATCAGATTGCCCGGCGCGATCACAGGCACCCAATAGATTACCGGTTTGGCCAAGTCGGCACGCGTGTCGGGGCTGGCGATCGACACGCCGTTATAGTTCTGGCCATAGGAGACGAGCGGCCAACCATAATTCTTCCCCTTCTCAATCAGGTTCAGCTCGTCGCCGCCGCGCGGGCCATGCTCGACCTCCCACAATTCGCCGGTGGGCGAAAACGCCATCCCATACGGGGTACGGTGGCCGCTCGTCCAGGTTTCAGCCGGCGTCAAGTTAGGGCCGGGGAAAGTATAAGTGCTCACCACCTTCGCGGTCTTGGCGGCTTCGGTGTCACTGGGCGGATCGATCAGAGGAATGGTAGCAGCGCCGGTTTTGCCGAAGTTGGGATTGTCGGGAGCGGGTTTGCCGTCCAGCGTCAGACGCAGGATCTTGCCTTCAGGCTGGTCTGGATCTTGGGCGGGCGTGAAGCGCTGACGATCACCAACGGTAAGGAACAGATACTGACCGTCGGGCGAGAAGGCTATCTGCCCGCCTTCCTGCCCACCTCTGCCTTTGGGCATCTGGCGCCACAACACCTCGAACTTTTCCAGTCTGGCCGAGGTGGCCGTGGCGTTCAGCTTGGCGCGCCCCAGCGCCAAGCCGCCGCCATAGTCACCCGGCTCGACGTAGGTGAGATAGATACTCTGGTCCGTAGCGTAACGGGGCGAGATGAAAACACCCAGCATGCCGTTCTGTCCCTGCCAATAAACCGGGGGCGTATTGGCGACGAGGATCTTCTGTCCCTGCTGGGTCACCAGCCAAACAGGCCCGACCTTTTCGGTAACCAGCATGCGACCATCGGGCAGAAAGGCCAGACGCCAAGGCAGGGTAAAGGTGGTCACCGTGGTCATCGTGAAGGGCAGGTTAGTTTCGGACTTCTGTTCGCCCGCATTGACCTGGGCCCAGGCTGCGGCCGACGCCAGGGTGAGCAGCAACATTGCTTTCGCCAATTGCATCGTCATTTCTCCTTTGCTCCTCAAACACCCGATCTTACGCCATCCGGGAGCGCTGTTGCCAATCGTATACGACGCCAACTCGTGTGCTGACGACCATTCAACAAGAGCGCAACGGCGTGAAGTTTGTATCGTATTGAAATTCTCTCTGAGTTTGCACCTTCTGTAGTAGAAGATGATGCTCCCGACATGGTTGCTGTCAACCTGGGTTCTTGTTCTTGTGACGGCGGTCCTTGATGGCCGGTTTCATTGTGTCTCCTCGCAGGCATATGGCGAAGCGAGAAAGGTGAGGTGAAAAAATGATTCGGAGAAGGTACGCATTCGCTCTGTTAACTGCTTTAGCGTACGGCGCATTTTGTTTTGCGTATCCAAAGCCGCAGTCCACTTCGAACCGAGCCGTCCTCTATGAAGGCGCACGACTCATCGCCGGCGATGGCAGTGCACCCATCGAGGGTTCCGCAATCCTGGTGGAAAACGGAGTCATCACACGAATCGGAGGCAAAGGAACGATCAGTGCTCCGCGTGGAGTCTCGCGTATAGACCTCACCGGCAAAACGATCATGCCGGCGCTCGTGAATGCACACGGTCATCCGGGATTCCAGCGCGACCTCACCTACGCTGCCGAAAACTTCACACGCGAAACGATCATGAACGATTTGAACCGTGCGCTTTACTTCGGAGTTGCCGTGGTTCAATCGCAAGGTATCGAAAGAGGCGACGTCACGTATCAAATCCGGAGCGATCAGGAGGCAGGCCGGCTGGGAGGCGCGCGTCTACGCATTGCCGGCCGAGGTATCGGCGCGCCGAATGCCGGGCCGGGCGCTGCAGCCTACGTGGGAATCGCATATGAAGTCACGACGGAAACAGAGGCGCGGCAAGCCGTGCGTGAACTCGCCACGAAACATGTGAACCTGGTCAAGATCTGGGTCGACGATCGCAATGGCCGTGCGCCGCGGTTGGCGCCGAATCTGTACCGAGCGATTATCAACGAAGGTCACAAGCATGGACTGCAGGTGAATGCGCATGTGTTCTATCACACCGATGCGGTCGATCTGGTGAATGCCGGAATTGATGGGTTCGCTCACCTCGTACGCGATAAGGAAATGGACGATGCGCTCATCGCGTCCATCGTTCGGAATAACGTATATGTCATGCCCAACCTCAGTCCCGAATGGAGTACTTACATTGATGTTCCGCACTGGCTGAAAGACGGCGATCCGCTGATGGCGCTCATTCAACGATCAGTTCCACAACCCGTTGTTGAACGCATCAGGAAGAGTTACGAAAATCGCAGTCCCGCTGCGATCGAGCGGACGCGCACGCAGTACGCGATTCTCCAACGCAGTCTCGCGAAACTCGCGAAAGCCAACGCCAAGATCATTCTGGGGTGCGATACCGGCCTGGAAGATCATCCATTCGGAATGGCCGAACAGCACGAACTGGAAAGTATGGTGAACGCCGGAATGACGCCGATGCAGGTGATCGTCGCGGCAACCAGTCGTCCGGCTGAATATCTGAAGCTCGAGAAAATGGGCGTACTCGCTTCAGGGAAAGAGGCCGATTTTCTAGTGTTGGAAGCGAATCCGCTCGACAACATTACGAACACCCAGCGAATTTCCGGGTTGTACATTAAGGGTGCTGAAGTGGACCGGGCTGCACTCGCGGGTGGG
>DATFXZ010000029.1:0-3640 GCA_035315305.1 Terriglobia bacterium
TCCAACCTCCCACAGTTCCGGGATCAGCTTACCCTGGTAACAACGCACCAGCTTGACCGAAGGGAATTCCTGCTGAACGATGGCATCGGTTCCGTCGTTCGAGTTATCAACGACGATGATTTCTGTGTCTCGTTGAACTGACGATTCGTTAATCGCTTTCAGGCAGTCCGCAATATTGGGACCGGCGTTGTGAGAGGCAACGACTACGGATATCCTGGGCCTGACCTTATCATCTGCTGACACCACGACCGCAAACCTTCATGTCCTCTGCAAGACCCAGCCCAGGCTGCTCACCAGTTCATCGCGCACGCGAGCTATCTCTAAACTGTCGTTTCGTGAAATGGGTGGTAGAACGTTGGTGCGGATAGCTTCGTAAAAAGACCGCACTAACCGCTGAAGCCCTGGATAGGCGGGTTCATTTCGTATGAACCTGTTAACTAGATTACTCGCCGCGGATCCGCACTCCTTGAACGACCGTAGAAAGGGCCCCAGTACTTTTCTGTGTCTGGAGACCTCTCCAGATTCGACGAAGGAATAGCCGTGAAACAGGTTCACCCCGATCGTGCCCTGAGTGCCCCTTATCACGAAATAGTTCGCGCTAGGGCGAGCATTAAAACTTACAAGAACTGACAATGTGATACCGGATATCTCTCCCAAAATTCGGAGTTCGCCGTGAGCGGGGGAGATGGTCCTCCAAGAGATCTCGCTGAGCTGACCAGGTAGAAAAAGCTGGATCAGAGAAAGTGGGTGTGGCAAAACATCCGCCGCAAGTTCATCGAGCTGATTGACGGGCAAGCCCGCCCCGCCGGCGGAAGCGACAACCGCTGAAATATCGACGAGTCGGCCGATTCGAGGTAGCAGCCGTCTCGCTTTCAAGACACCGTCCTGAAAAGCGAATTGATGCACGGGGTTGACGTAAACACGATACGCCGCAGCAGACTCGAACAGGCTTTCGGTTTCCAGAGCAGTGCACGTCATCGGTTTCTCGATCAGAAGGTGGCAACCGGAGTTGATGAGCGTCTGCGCAATTGAGTAGTGGGTTGTTTTCGGCGAGCAGATGTGAACTACAGCGGGATTACTTCTCACGAGCATCTGCTCAATGTGAACAAACGGCACAGCCGTAGTGCAACGATTCGCTAGCCGTGATGCTGCATCCATATCAACATCAACCACGCCAACCACGCGTGCTCCGGCTTTTTGGGCTGCATGGGCATGCCATCGGCCCATTAAACCGGCTCCCACGATTGCGACGGGTATTGGGTTGGTAATGGGTGTTGAAGAACCGTTTGTCAAGCTATTGAACGGTCGAGTTAAGGACATTCGAATCCAGGTACAGGCTCAACTCAACTGTCTCACCGGACTGAGCCGCATCATATGCCGCAAAGACCAGAGCCAGCGTCTTCCTGTGGTCGGCGGCTGTACCGCGCGGTACTACTCCCGTAGACAGCCCGTTGATGAAATTCCTAAAATGCCTCGCGGTCGCCGAGGCGAATGGATTCACACCATCTTTGGCAATTACTCGCGACCGATTGCCATTTTCCAAAGTCGCTTTTCCGCCGCCGGCAAAGTCGAATCTCAGGAACGGTCGGCGATTTTTCGTGTGCAATCCGGCGTTCAATTCGAGCTGCCCTCCGATCGATGTATGGATTGAGGCACTATCTCCATCCAGGCGCATATCCAGATATCGCTCCGGCCCTTTACTGAGCCGGTTCAAAATCATACACGCCGCACGGCCATCAGCGAATTCCGTGCTAACAATATTGATGACCTCTCGTTGTGATTCCCCAGGCGGTTGAGGCATGTGTGCGGTTACTCTGAGAGGCATATCATCGAAAAAAAATCTGATGAGTTCAAAAACGTGTATACCGAACTCGAAACACACCCGCCGCTTCATTACACCTCGCCAGCCTTTTTCGGTGAGTTCCGTAGGCTGGAATGTTTGCCACGCTTGAAGAAACCGCAATCGTCCAAATTTCGCTGAGCCGATAAGGTTCTTGGCCGCGAGGTGAATCTGCATGTAGGGGAACTGGCAATTTACAACGATAAAACGTCCTGCTTTGTCAGCGGCCTTTATCATTGCATCAGCCCTGTCAAGACTATCGGTCAGGGGTTTTTCGCAAAACACGTGGCAGCCGTGTTGCAATGCAAGCAGCGTGTGTTCGTAATGTAAAGCGGGTGGACTGCAAACAGAGACGATGTCTGGTTCTGTTTTCCGGATCATCTCTGACGGATCGTCAAACACTGCCGGTACGCCTGACTTCAACGCCATCCTTCGAGCATCCTCAGCTACGTCGCAACCGGCAATTAGGCGCACTTCGTCTTTTAGCTGTGAATAGGCCGGCACGTGGATGTTATGTGTAACGGCCCCGAGCCCAATTATTGCTACGCGAACCATGCCTTCTCACATCGGCCGTTGAGCCGCGACATAGAAGGCGGCGAACGGGTAACGGAACTCACCACCTCGGGCGCGTACTCTTTGGCAGGTCTCAAAGAACTCACTTTGTAAGCTGTCTAATTTATTCTTTGGAGCGCGCGCCAAGCGCTTTCTCGCAAAACTAGAGAAGGTGCGCTGTATGGACCAAAACTCCTCTGCTGTATCTAACAGAGCATCATGCCCGTACCAGAAGGTCCTAAGGTCAATGAACTTTGCCTCTTGAATGATCTTTACGATACTCCTGGTTCGGTTAAGACTCTGATGGGCAAGCGAGGTTTCGTCAGGCTCAGGCGGCTCCGGTAGATGCTTTCTTACCAATGCATCGAGGAAGTGCGGAGCGAGCAACAGTTTGCCTCGTAATTGAAGTTCACGAACGTGGAGGTATTTGAACACTTGCACCACAAACGACCTCGAGAAAACCGGAGCTCGGCTTCCCACAGCGATTACGAGGCGTCCTCCAGGTCGCAAAACTCGGAACATCTCTCTGACCGCAACAAGAGGTCTGGGAAAATGCAGAAGGGCGAACAGCGAGAGCACGATATCGAAGGATTCGTCATGGAACGCCAAGCTTTCTCCATCCATTCTACAAAAGCCTACTTCGTTATCGAGTCCAAGCGCGGCGGCCTTGTTCTTGGCAACCCTTAGCATCCCGTCGGAAAGGTCAACGCCCACCACCCTCCCACCAGGCAATACGTAAGGGGCAACCTGTAATGCGACCTGGCCTGTCCCGGATCCCACATCCAGAATCTTTTCCGGCGGCCTTGACTGAGCCAGCGAGAGCATGCGACTGACGACGGGCAGGGACAGTCGCCGACTGAACAACTCGAATTCGTCTACGACGGCGTCGTAGCTAGCCGCGTCTCTGACTTTGAAGCTTTCAAAATCTGTGCGAGTCACCCGACCTTACTTTTGGATGCGAGACCTGGACCGAAAGAACGAAACCCCAAGGGCCAATACACAAGCAACAATTACAAATATTGTCGCTTTCGCATATCCCACTTCAACCGACTCGGTATTTAGCTTGAATAAGAAACCGTCACCCGAACGAGGATTAGCGGTGAAGGACGTGCAGTTGTTGCAGAATGCCTGGTATGAAAATACCGTTGGAAAGTCTTTCGAAAAAACGTGGCCTACAACATAGGCGTTCCCGGCAGAATCAGCGGCTATTCCCCACGCCGTGTCCACATCATTCCCGCCCAGATACGT
>DATFXZ010000030.1:0-5569 GCA_035315305.1 Terriglobia bacterium
AGCATTTCCGTCCCGCTTTCGTTGCTTGGCACGTTTGGCGTCATGTATCTGCTCGGCTACAGCGTTGATAATCTCTCGCTGATGGCGCTCGCTATTTCTACCGGATTTGTCGTCGATGATGCGATTGTCGTGATCGAAAACATAACACGCTACCTGGAAATGGGCATGCGTCCGGCGATGGCCGCAGTGACCGGAGCGAAAGAAATCAGCTTCACGGTTCTCTCGATGAGTACGTCGCTCGTAGCGGTCTTCCTGCCTCTCCTCCTGATGGCAGGAATCCTCGGCCGCTTGTTCAGAGAATTTTCGGTCACGTTGGCAGTGGCGATCGGGATATCGCTGATCGTATCGCTAACGACGACGCCGTCGATGTGCGCAAAGTTTCTCCAGTCCCAGCACGAGCGTAAGCACGGGCGGCTGTATCGCGCTTCCGAAGTGGGATTCGACTGGCTTCTCGGCGGATACCGCAGATCACTACGATGGGTCCTGCATCATCCAGCGCCGATGTTGCTGCTGACAATCGGCACCGCGTGTGTCAGCGTTTATCTATACGTTATCGTACCCAAGGGTTTTTTCCCGCAGCAAGACACCGGCCGGTTACAAGGCAATATTCAAGCTGCGCCGAACCTTGCATTCAATATCGTGAGTGAGCGGCTGACGACGTTCATGAAAATCGTTCAGGCGGATCCGGCAGTGGAAAGTGTCTCCGCAAACATTAATGGAACGCGAGGGTATGGACAGCTGAACATTCAGCTCAAGCCGATCGGACAACGTGATGCGACGGCCGACCAGGTGATTGCCCGCCTGCGTCCCAAAACGCAGTTGCCGGGAGCATCGCTCTTCCTGCAGTCCGCGCAGGAGATTCGTATCGGCGGAAGAGGCAGCAATTCCCAATTCCAATACACGATTCAAGGCGACACGGTCGAGGAACTGCAAAAATGGGCCAACATCATGCTGGATGGCATCAAGGCATTGCCACAGGTGCGCGATTCGAACACCGATCTGCAGAATCGCGGGCTGGAAGCACGGATGGTCATCAATCGCGATACGGCTTCGCGGCTCGGGGTCACGCCCCAAATCATCGATAACGCTCTGTATTCCGCATTTGGACAGCGCCAGGTTTCAACGATGTACAAGCCTTTGAACCAGTATCACGTTGTCATGGAGGCCGAACTTCCGTACCAGCAAAATCCGGATTCGCTCAAGAATATTTACGTCCGGTCCACGAATGGCGTAGAGGTTCCGCTGAGCGCCTTCATCCATTACGAATCCGGCGTGACGGCGCAGAGCATCAATCATCAGGGACAATTCCCTTCAGTTACGCTGTCTTTCAATCTTGCCCAAGGAGTTTCTCTGGGCGAAGCCGTCGATGCGGTGAAAGAAGTTGAACGGCAGGTTCGAATGCCGGCCAACGTTCACGGGAGTTTCCAGGGAACGGCGCAGGCATTTCAGGCATCGCTCACAAACATGCCGTTGCTCATTCTTGCGGCCTTACTCACTGTTTACATCGTGCTGGGTGTTCTCTACGAAAGTTACATCCATCCGATCACGATTCTTTCGACGCTGCCGTCCGCCGGGGTAGGCGCGCTGCTGGCGCTGATACTGACGAACTCGGAACTGAATGTCATTGGAATGATCGGCATCATTCTGTTGATCGGCATCGTGAAGAAGAACGCGATCATGATGATTGATTTCGCGCTCGAGGCAGAACGCCGGGAAGGTAAAGGACCGCTGGAGGGGATCTACCAGGCGTGCTTGCTGCGATTCCGTCCTATCATGATGACCACGATGGCCGCGCTCCTCGGCGGCTTGCCGCTGGCTCTGGGACAGGGAACGGGGTCCGAAATGCGCCGGCCTCTCGGAATCACGATCGTAGGCGGCCTGATGGTCAGCCAGCTACTGACGCTATACACCACGCCTGTGGTCTATCTGTATCTGGACCGGCTGCGCTTGTGGTTTGAACGGAGCCGCGCGCGCCTGCGACGGCGGCCTTCCATGCAATCTGCGTAGCATGGAACTAAATTCGTCGTTCTTCCCGCAACTTCTCCAGGTGCGCGACAACAGAACGTTCCGCTAATGTGTACATGGCCGGCGCGACGTCGGTGTAGACCTCTCGCACGATTGCCGCAGGCTCGTGGTGCCCCTGCTGCCATGCCGCGAGTATCTTCCGCTCACGATCCATCCGATGGTCGATATATTCCTGAATCTTCCGCTCAGCATTTGCCATGACTGGCCCGTGCGCCGGGAATAGCGCGGAGACGGACAACTCTTGCATTCGTTTTAACGAATCGAGGTACGTCACCATGTGACCTTCCGGAGGATCGATCACAACCGTCCCCAGCCCGGCCATCAAATCTCCTGTGATAAGCGATCCGCTTTGTTCTTCAAAAATACACACGTGTCCGCGAGCGTGTCCTGGGGTGTGGACGACGCGCAAACTCCAGCCCGGTTTTCCCGAAAGCTGCAGATGCTCGTCTGGTTCAAACGTGCGATCGACCTCGACGGATCCTGCGAGATCCTGCATGGTGATCGGATGCGCGGCAATCTTCACTCCGCGTTTCTTTCTAAGATGATTCGCGCCGCTCACGTGGTCGCGATGCAAGTGCGTTAGCCAGATCTCCTTGATGTTTCTTCTCTCGAGCACCTGGTCGAGTCCCGCCTGCTCTTCTTCATATGGGGACGCCGGATCAATGACGACTACCTCGTCGCCTCCGATGACATAACAATTGGTATGCGTGGCCGGCGGCAGCGTCGGCGTGCGCAGCGGAACAAGTACGATACCCGGCCGCATTTCAATTTCGGGTGTCGTGTCTCCGCGTGCCCACGGCACTGCCTTCATTCTCGCTTCGATGCTCTCCAGCCCATGCGACAGACATCGCAACGCGTGGAGCACCGGCGGCGCCATGAGAATGTGTCCTTCCAGCCATCTGGCCACGGCGTCTGCAGGCCGAATCCATTCGCCAAAGTCATGCTCATCTGTCATCACGCGCGCTTCTTCGGTTGGCGGACACTGCGCAAGAAAGAAACGGGTATCGAAACGCCGCGGCGCAAATGCCGGGGTCACCCAGCGGCCGACGTCGACGAGCGTTTCGGGATCGATACGGACACCGACTTCTTCGAACAACTCTCGCGTTGCACAGAATCTCGCGTCTTCATTCGGATCGAGCTGACCGCCGGGAAAAGCGTAGAAGCCGCCTTGAAACACCATCTGCGGCGCCCGGCGCACCCAAAACACTTCAAGTTCAGGAATCTGCCTTACAAGGACAACGGCTGCTGCTGATCGTGGACTCGTCATGAAACTCAGTATATAAATTCAGGCTCAGATAATTCCGGAACGGTTGCGTAATTGCCTAAATTATCCGAAGAGTCCTTAGTGGAATTTCGGTAATTACGCAACCGTTCCGGAATTTTCGAGGAGGCCATGATGTTCAGACGACTGTTTCTCATCTTTTCGGCGGGTCTGTTTGCGGTGCCGTGTTACGCAGAGGTTGTTCGCATTGAAGTGAAGTCTCGCGCCGATCTTCTCACGAGCAAATCATTTGGCTCCGCCGGGGCATATGAGAAGCTCTCGGGCAAAATGTACTTTGCCGTCGATCCCCGCAATAGCGCGAATCGAATCATTGCTGATATCGACAACGCTCCGAAGAACGCCGCCGGCAAAGTGGAATTCTCGTCTGATTTTTACATCATCAGACCAAAGGAGCTGAAGAACGGCAACGGATCTTTGCTCTTTGAAGTATCGAACCGTGGCAATAAAGGCATGCTGGGATTCTTCGATTTCGCCTCAGCAAGTCTGGACCCCCAGAATGCTTCCGATTTTGGCGACGGCTTTCTACTGGAGCAAGGTTTCACATTAGTCTGGATTGGCTGGCAGTTTGACGTGCCGAGTCGTGAAGGAGGGCTGCGCGCTTACCTTCCGATCGCGCGCGAAGTGGATGGGCGCCCGATTCAAGGTTTGGTCAGAAGCGATTTTGAACCCGTAGAGAAGATCGCTGAGGCATCTCTTGCCGATCGCGGACACATGGCGTATGCCGTGGCGGACCCGAAAGATCCCGCAAACGTCCTTACCGTGCGCGACACTGCCGATGGTCCGCGCCGCACGATTGCCCGGGATCTATGGGAATTCACGCCAGACGGCCGCGGCGTTCGCATGCCGCAGGGCTTTGAACCCAGAAAAATTTACGAAGTCGTATATAAATCACAGGACCCGCCAGTTGCCGGTCTAGGTTTAGCAGCCGTGCGCGATGCGATTTCGCATTTGAAATATGGAACCGCTCCTGAACTTTCTATACCAAGTGGTGTGCTAAAACGCGCCGTCGGGTTTGGCGCGTCGCAAAGCGGGCGTTTGCTTCGCACCTACGTTTACGATGGTTTCAACGAGGACGAATCTCATCGAAGAGTTTTTGATGGATTGATGATCGAGCGCGCAGCAAGCGCGCGTGGAAGTTTTAACATTCGATTCGCGCAGCCATCTCGAGATGGAGATCCCTGGGCCAACTTTCTATATCCCGTCAACGTTTTTCCATTCACCGACGCCGCACAGCTCGATCCGGAAACACGTGAGCGGGACGGCATGTTGACACATCGGATGAAGGAGCAATTCTGGCCGAAAATCATGTACACGAACTCGTCGTATGAATATTGGGGCCGTGTCGCTTCGCTTTTTCATACGACAGTTGACGGCAAAGAAGACGTCTCAATGTTGACGAATGTGCGCGCATACCTGTTTGCAGGTGCTCAACACGGTCCGGCCGCTTTTCCACCGCCTCGAACGGTCGGGCAACAATTGAATAATCCGCTCGAATACCGGTGGTCGATGCGCAAATTGTTGCTCTCTATGAATCGTTGGATCGCCGACGGAACTGAACCGCCGCCCAGTGCGCTTCCTCGCATCAGTGACGGGACGCTCATTATCCGAGACAAATTGAAATTCCCAAGTATCCCCAATATCGGTGTACCGGCAGTGCCACAAACGGCTAGACGCGCGGATTATGGTCCGGACTTTGTGAAAAAAAACATTGTCAGCTACGAACCGCCAAAGCTCGGCTCAACTTTTCCAGCTCTTATCCCGCAAACCGATTCCGACGGCAACGACACACCAGGTATTCGGATGCCCGAATTGCTCGTCCCGCTCGCGACCTACACCGGCTGGAATTTGTTCAATGATCGCTCGGGTCCCACGAACGTGATGTCTACGACAACTGGTTCCTTCATTCCGTTCGCTCGCACACGCGCTGACCGCGAGCGAAACAGTGATCCGCGCCCGTCTGTCGAAGAACGATATCGCAGTAAGGAAGACTATCTGGAGCGAATCACGAAGTCTGCGAACGACCTTGCGGCAAGGGGATATCTATTAAAGGAAGACGTCCCGCGCATTGTGCAGCAAGCCGGCTCACGCTGGGATTGGGTCATGGGCAACAGCCATTGACCCCACGTTTCCCGCTCTGTTAAATTCGTTCGGTCACGTCGGCGAAGACCGCGCCGTCCGTGCCATTGCTCCTCAGTAGCTCAATGGCAGAGCATCCGGCTGTTAACCGGAGGGTTGTAGGTTCGAGTCCTACCTGAGGAGCCT
>DATFXZ010000031.1:0-6202 GCA_035315305.1 Terriglobia bacterium
CACATGGCCTTCCATTTTCCTGTCATGCCGCGGATTTTTATGGCACTCCGAATGGAAGACCGGCATCCCATCACCGACATAATGATGCAAACGCCGGAGATTCCATCGAACTGCCAGTGGGGACTGTTTCTGCGTAATCACGATGAACTGACGCTGGAAATGGTGACTGCGGACGAGCGGGATTATATGTACCTGGCGTATAGCGCGGATCCGAAAATGAAAATTAATGTCGGAATCCGCAGGCGGCTTGCGCCGCTAATGGAAAACGACCGACGGCGGATCGAGCTCTTGAACAGCCTCCTGTTTTCGTTCCCCGGCACGCCAATCATTTATTACGGCGACGATATCGGAATGGGTGACAACATTTACCTCGGAGACCGCAATGGTGTACGGACTCCCATGCAGTGGAGTCCTGATCGCAATGCCGGATTCTCCAAAACCGATCCCGCACGGTTGTACAGCCCTCTCATCATGGATCCGGTGTATGGCTACGAAGCCGTGAACGTGGAAGCGCAGGTTAACGACCCTAGTTCCCTGCTCCACTGGATGCGCAACATGATCGCGCTGAGGAAACTGTTCAAAGTTTTCGGCCGCGGTACCATCGAATTCCTCCATCCCAAGAATCGCAAAGTTCTCGCGTACCTGCGACGCTACGAGAACGACCAGATCCTCTGTGTGGCGAATCTGTCGAGATTTGCGCAGCCGGTCGAGTTAGACCTGTCTGCGTTCGCGGGGATGAAACCTATTGAAATGTTCGGCTATTCCGAGTTCCCTATTCTCGGAACCGCTTCCTACCAGCTAAGCCTGAATCCATACGGCTTCTATTGGTTTGAACTGCAACGGTCTGCCGAACCGGTTGAAGTGCGCTCAACACCACAGCCTGAGGAGGTGACGGAGTTGTCCGTTGCAGGGTGGCGAGATCTGTTTGAGAGCGAAGCTGGAGAAATCCTCGAAACACAGATTCTGCCGCTCTTCCTGGTTCGCCAGCCGTGGTTCCACGGAAAAGGCCGTCAAATCGACTCGGTCCGCATCCGCGACTGGGCGGAGTTTCGCGGATACACCGCATCCTTCGCGATTGCGATGTTGCGTGTGCGATATTCTGACGGCGATTCGGAAACGTATTCCCTGCCACTAGTGATCACACAAGACAAAATGCTGGATAACGTACTCTGCCGCGTGCGGCTCCCTCAAGGTACCGGCGTTTTGGCTGACGCTCTCATGGACAATCAAGCCTGTGAAACCGTGCTCAATGTCATTGAATCCGGCAAAGAGTTCCGTTCGCGCCGCGGAGTCATTCGCGCGCGGCCGGCCGAGGCATTCGATGAACTGCGTGCAGCTTCAGGATCTCAGTCGCGCATTGAACGTCGTGAAACAGAACAGGGCAATACCACTGTTTTCTTCGGCGGCAGGTTGATGTTAAGGCACTACAGAAAATTGGAATCCGGAATCAACCCCGATATCGAAGTCCGACGGTTTCTTACCGAGGAAGCAGGTTTCAAGCGCGTTCCACCACTGGCCGGGGCCATCGAATACGAGCCATCAGAAAATGAATTTGAGACGCTCGCACTGCTGCAGGCGGCTATCGAAACTGAGAGCGATGGCTGGACCTGGACTCTCGATGAACTAGCGCGGTATTACGAATACTGCGCCACTTTTGCCCAGGAGCGCGCAGCGCCTTCGATACCGGAGGAGGCGCTGGGTATGTCGCTTAATGCGGTTAACACGCTTGCGCGTTACACAGCGGAGCTTCATCTCGCGCTCGCATCCTCAGATAGGAATCCTGCTTTTGCGCCGGAACCGCTTCAGCCCGAGGACCTGAAACAGCTGTCGCATAGCTGTCAACGAAACATGGACGCAGCCTTCAGCCTGTTGGAGCAAACAATGGACGCCCAATCCGAAGACGTGAAGCTTGAGGCGGAGAAATTGATCAATAGGAGAGATGACGTCTTGAAACGCCTTCACGCTTTCGACGGCTCGGAAAGTCGAGCGTTCAAGACTCGGGTTCACGGGAACTACCATCTTGGGCAGGTTCTGCGGGCCAAGAATGATTATGTCGGCATCGATTTTGAAGGCGACACGGCGCTGCCATTCTCTGAACGTCGGGCAAAGACTTCCCCGCTGAAAGATGTCGCAGGAATGCTGCGCTCCTTCAGTTACGCTGCTGAAGTGGCGCTTGTCCGCCATACGAATCGAAGGCCGGACGAATTCCGAAAAATATTCCGATTTGCCCGGGTGTGGGAGCGGCAGACTTCATCTCTATTTCTGAAAACGTATCGTGAAGCGATCACTGACCCAAGACTTTTGCCGGCCGGAGAAGATCTGGCCATACTGCTGGAGATCTTTATTCTGGAGAGAGCGCTTCATGAGCTGCAGTACGAAATGAATCATCGCCCTCTGTGTGTCCACATTCCACTACGCGGCCTCCTTCGCATTCTCGACGGAGAATCCGTTGAATAGATCAAAGGTGCTGTAACTCATCTTTCGTGTGCTCACCTCGATCCTGTTTTTCCCAGGACCGGCTTACCATATCCTTGGAACCCAATCCGAGCGCGAGAGCGAGTGCCAGTACGATACCGCCGAACAGGATCGCGAATGACAGCGTTACGATCTGTCCGCCAATTCCCAGCTGTTCGAGCGCCATAGCGGCCGAGAGGACCATCACCATCCATTTAACCCCGACGCTTACAAGTTTGGCCGAATGAATCTTCAAATTGACGGCAGTGATCAATACGCTGCGTGCCAGGAAGCGAGCGGTGAATGTTCCGACAGCCAGGACGATGAATGCAGCAATAACGTGAGGAATATAGTCGAACAGCCGGGCGACTAGTCTTGAGGTTAACTCCGCGTCGAGTGCGTTTATCCCTACCAGGATTCCAATCAGAACGATGCACCAGTTTACGATGCGAATCGCCATCAGGCTGGGGCTCTGCTTGGGGAACCACTCAGCCACTTGCGAAAATCCCCAGCGGTTCACCATTCCATCGAAATCTACACTGCGGAGAAAGCGGCGAAGGACGACACGTACGACAGCCGTCACCAGCATCGTGATTAATAAGATGACGATCAGCGCCAGCAGTCCCGGCAGAAAATTGGCTATGCCCGACATGATGCGGTTGGACGATTGCACCACGAGCCCGTTGATTTGATCCCACATTTTCCCTCCTCAGTAACGATGTGGTCTACGTCCCGACTCACGGCATAAAACGATCCGGCCACCGCCACCGTGAAATGAGGTACGGTTTTTCAATTTCGTATGTCTTGCACAGACGTTCAATACGTCCCGCAACGTCACGCGACCGCAATCCACGGACACTCAGGATGAATGAAGCGGCCCACGCCAGATACAACGGCGTCAAAGCGCCCATCAAATGATCGCGTCCGATTGTGCGCAGGCGATAAGCGACGGCGAAGTCATAAATGACACGAGCCCAGAATTCATCAGGAAAACGAAACGGCTCGTCCGTTTGCCGGCTCATTTTCTTCAGTTCGAGGAGCGTCGCAGGTGGCAGGATCAGTCCCCAGATTTCCTGCAGATTCACAAATCCCAACCGAAACTTTTCGATCATCGGCTTGACGTCAATCGCTGGATCTTCGGGCTCCGAGTCAAAACGGAGTCCGAAAGCAGAGACCGTTTCCGAACCGTGAACTCGATGCCAATGTTCCGCCGTCAACTCCACCTGACCGAACAACGAGCCGACTGTTTCCGTCAATATAGTGGTTAAATCCGGTAGTTGGTCTCTCTTGACTGGTCTGGGTCCGAGCAGAGCTTGACAGATTTTGAAGCCACCAAGAATTGCTTCAAGCGTGGTACACAAGTCCACTGCGTGACGCCCTATCTCACGAGTCCAGGTCTTGTCTGAAAGACAGTGTCGAATGAACCCGCCCGAGAAGCCGAAATCCAGACCCATTGGCTGCCGGATCTGTTTGCCAAATAGTGCGCGAACCATGGGATAAAGAATCCCGTTCGTCAACGTTCCTTCGTATCTATGACGTAGATATTGCGGCGCGACGAAATCAAAACCCGATTCGAGGATGGGTTGAACCAGCGAGCCGATCCAGTCGGCCGTGATGGTCTTAATGCCGGGTTCAATAATGCAACATGCCTGGACACCCAAGCGCTCCGCAGTTGAGAAGATAGTTTGGAAAGCGCTATCTCGCCCAGGTATCCACGCTTGAGTAGACACGGCTAGCCTGTGTACCGGGTACAACGGATACGAGACCTGAATAAGATTCGGCCAGTTGCCCAACGCATCCCTGGCGCCCTGGAGGGTCGAATCATTCGAACCGCCGTCGGCCTGCATAATGACTGCTTTGTATGTTGAGAACTGCAACACACCGTTTTGCGCAGCCTTCATAAACGGCCGAATCGTGTCCGCATTGTTGTAGGTGGGTATCCCTACGAGAATATCCGCGGCGGCGACTTCCTGAACGGATCCGCCGCCGTTTTGAACGACAACACCGGTTTCCGGCAAAGCTGAACTCCTGATTCGCTTAACGATCCTATTTCATGCCGTCAATATTCTACCGAATGACCGATACGGCCGTCCGAGGGAAGGACCTGGAGGGCGCCAAACATAGGTGAGAGATCAGTTTTTGATGTCGAGGCCACCCATAAATACTGTTCCTTCGATCACCAGTCGCTTGTTGCCGTCGCCTGAACGAGAATGGTCCTCGACACCGCCCATGACTGGAGTAACGTGGTTGATTACAGTCCAGGACCGCGGAACCCGGATTTCAATTCCTCCCATGATTGCCGACACCTGGATCCTGGCCTCGTCGCCTTCCATCATTGCGTCACGGAAGTCGAGATTCACGCCGCCCATGAAAGCGGAAGCTTCGGCGCCACGAAAAGCTGACGAACTGTTCCGGCGTTCGATTGCGCCGAGGACGGCTGTGCTAGTAAAGTTGGATTCCTTCGTCGAAATCTCGCGGTTGGAGGCGTTTGACTGCGGACCGTTTACAACAAAAAACACGATCGTGGCAACAATCAGGATCGCCACCGTTGTTCCCATAGATGCGTCGGTCGTGCGGCGCTCATGTGTTTTTTGCTGAGCTTTACTATTGTCGTCACTCGTCATTTGATCACCTCGTCGATTGGCAGCAATGTATACAAAAACCATATTGCGGAACAGGAATAATCGGCAGATGGCGGCCGGAGATCGGCAAATGACGCTTGACTTTGTTGATGTGCAGGGCTCGTGATAGTCTCGCGCCGAGGCGGCGACGGGAGGTTGGAATGCGACATTTCTCGGCTCATTCGATTGCTCTAGTAGCGGCTCTCACGTTTGCGCCGTTAGCGATGCCTCAGGCTGCGGAAACGCAAGCGAAGTTCAACGCTCATGACCTGTCCGGGGTGTGGCAGTTTGCACCGGGTGGAGGTGGTCAAGGACCTGGCGACAACTTCCCTCCATTGACGCCATGGGGACAGGCAAAGTATGACGCGAACAAGCCAGGATACGGCCCCAAAGCTGCGCCTGGTGGAAACGATCCGATTTTGAAATGCGACCCGATGGGTGTCCCGCGGATTCTATTCGTCATTTGGCCCTTTGAGATCATCCACATTCCCGGAAGGATTCTGATGTTTTTCGAAGGGCAACACACGATCCGCGAAATCTGGATGGACGGACGTAAACTTCCTGACGATCCTGATCCGAGATGGTACGGATATTCGGTCGGTAAATGGGATGGTGACACGCTCGTGATCGAAACTACCGGATTTAATGAAAAGACCTGGCTCGGCGCGCAAGGTCAACCGCACAGTGATCAGATGCGCACCATCGAGCGTTACCGTCGAGTGGATCACGATACGATCGAGTTCAACCTCACCATTGATGATCCGAAGACATATACGAAAACCTGGAACGCCGAGCCGCGCACCATTAAGTTGAAACCGGGTGTGGAAATTCCAGAATCGTTTTGCGTTGCCTCCGAAGAGGAAGAATTCGCCAAGCGAATCCGCGAACCTGCAGCCCGGTAGACCGGGAGAGAATAATGAACCACAAAGACACAAAGACACAAAGGCAGAGCGGCTCGGCAGTACGAATCTGCTTTGATTCAGGGCCGCTCTGCCTTTGTGCCTTTGTGTCTTTGTGGTTCCTAACCGCATCCGCCTCCGCGCATCACGGGAATTCAGCATACGATGAGCAAGCGCGAGTGCCTGTTAAGGGAACCGTGACGGAGTTCGTGTGGACCAATCCGCATG
>DATFXZ010000032.1:0-21300 GCA_035315305.1 Terriglobia bacterium
CGGAACGAATCCTCAAACAGATGGAAGGAATCGATCCGAAGTATGATGGCTTGCCGTCGTTGAAGAAACGTCTGGAAGAATTGAAGGGCAAATAAAGCAACCACAGTTGAAGATGGTGTTTGAGCGACCCCCGCGCTCGCTGCGCTCGCGTCTGCCCCTCACGAGGGGGAGAGCCGCCGAAGGCAGCAGAAGGTTGCTACGCGGCGGCTGACCTGTCACTGAATTCGCATTCCGTAGAACGAGCGGTACACGAACAACATCGAGACCATCAGGAACACCAGAGAGATCGCCGTCGTGACAGCGGCTCCCTGATTCCTCGCTACTGAAACTGCAAGGTCGACAGCTAAAAGTCCGAAAAGAGTCGTGAACTTGATGATCGGGTTCAAGGCCACGGAACTGGTGTCCTTGAATGGATCACCAACTGTGTCGCCAACAACAGTCGCGGCGTGCAGATCTGTTCCTTTTGCCTTCAACTCCGTTTCGACGATCTTCTTCGCGTTATCCCATGCGCCCCCCGCATTTGCCATGAAAATGGCTTGATACAGTCCAAACAGAGCGATGGAAATCAGATACCCGATGAAGAAATAGGGTTCAAGAAATGCGAAGCCCAGGGTCGCGAAGAAGACCGTCAGAAAGATGTTGAACATGCCCTTCTGCGCGTACTGCGTGCAAATCTCGACGACCCTCTTCGAGTCGCTCACCGATGCCTTTGTCGCGCCCTCTAGTTTGATATTGGCCTTGATGAACTCCACGGCCCGATACGCGCCCGTACTGACGGCCTGCGTCGAAGCGCCGGTGAACCAATAGATCATCGCGCCACCGGCAATCAGGCCAAGCAGAAAGGGCGGATAAAGAATGCTAAGGCCTGACGTGTTCTGGAGTCCGTTGGTCAACGACAACATGATCGAAAAAATCATGGTGGTGGCGCCAACGACAGCTGTTCCAATCAGTACTGGCTTCGCGGTAGCTTTGAACGTATTTCCCGCGCCGTCGTTCTCTTCCAGGAATTCTTTGGCTTGCTCGAACTTCGGAGCAAATCCAAACTTCGATTTGATGTCCTGTTCGATTCCGGGTAGTTGTTCGATAGTCGAAAGCTCGAAGACGGACTGCGCATTATCGGTAACCGGACCGTACGAATCGACAGCAATCGTCACGGGGCCCATGCCTAAGAAACCAAACGCGACCAGACCGAAGGCGAACACAGCGGGTGCCAACATGATGCCCGCAGGGAACGATGTGCTAACAAGAAATCCAATACCCATCAGCACGAGGATGGCGAGCCCCAGCCAGTAGGCACTAAAATTCCCCGCGATGAACCCGGAAAGAATGTTGAGCGACGCGCCTCCCTCGCGAGATGAAGTAACAACTTCCCGCACGTGTCGCGATTCCGTGGAAGTGAAGATTTTGACGAACTCCGGGATGATGGCACCTGCCAGCGTTCCGCACGTGATAATCGTCGCAAGCTTCCACCAAAGCGTAGTGTCGCCGGCCACATCAGGAATCAGGAGCCTGGAAAGGAAATATGTAAGTACGACGGAAACACCTGATGTCAGCCAAACCAGCGATGTGAGAGGAGCCTCAAAGTTCATTTTCGAGGCATTCTCATATTTCGCCTTCGCGATAACGCCATTAACGAAATAGCTCAGCGCGGACGCAATGATCATCAGTATGCGCATGCTGAACAGCCAAATCAGCAGTTGTACCTGCACGGTCGGACTCCTAACGGCGCCCAGGATAAATGAGATCAAGGCCACACCTGTCACGCCATACGTCTCGAAACCGTCTGCCGTTGGTCCTACCGAATCGCCGGCGTTATCACCGGTACAGTCCGCGATAACACCCGGATTTCTGGCGTCGTCTTCCTTGATTTTGAAAGCAATCTTCATCAGATCCGAACCAATATCGGCAATCTTGGTGAAGATCCCACCTGCAACGCGGAGCGCCGCAGCGCCCAGCGATTCACCAATCGCGAATCCGATAAAACATGGCCCAGCAAGATCACCCGGGATGAAAAGCAAAATGCAAAGCATGATAAACAGCTCAACGCTGATCAGAAGCATCCCGATGCTCATGCCGGACTGAATCGGAATGAAATAACAGGGGTATGGTCGACCTGCCAAACTAGCGAACGCCGTTCGTGAATTGGCGAAGGTATTCACCCGAATCCCGAACCACGCCACCATATAGCTGCCAAGAATACCGATGATGCTGAATACGAGAATGATGATGACCCGGAATAGGTCGAGCCGCAGCAGGAACCCGAAATAAAAGATGATTGCGGCCCCGATAAAAATCTCCAGAATCATCAAAAACCGGCCTTGCGTGAGGAGGTATGTTTTACAAGTCTCGTAAATCAACTCGGAAATCTCTCGCATTGCTGGGTGGACGGCCAGATTCTTGAGCCTCTGATAAATCACGAGACCGAAGACCATTCCCAAAAGCGCGATGAACAATCCGCTCTTCAACAATGTCGGTCCACTGAGGTTGTTTAAGAAGGTCACGCCCTCCAGAGGGGGGACTACGAGATTCACTTCACCGCTGTGGTGCGCTGTCTCAACGTTTTGTGCAAACAGTGGCACTGACCCTGCAATGATGAATAAAAGTGTCAGGCACGACAAAACGTGGGCACGCCTGAATAGAACCATGATCGAAACTTCCTCCCGATAATTCAGCGGTAATTCGGGGACGGTTGCCTCAAATTACCCCAGATTCCTTGGGTCGAGCCAATCTCGAAGTGCATCACCCAGGAAATTGAAAGATAAAACCGTCATCACCAGCGCAATGGACGGAAAGATCACCATGTGCGGCGCATCAAACAGATGATTGCGCGCATCGTTTAGCATCGATCCCCAACTTGGCGTCGGGGGTGCAATACCCAACCCAAGGAAACTCAACGACGCCTCCGAAAGGATCGCTACGGCCATTCCAATGCTGGCTTGAATCAAAACCGGTTGAATGATGTTCGGCAAAATATGATTAATGAAAATTCTTGGGCTAGAAGCACCCAACGCACGAGCTCCTTCAACAAACTCGAGCGTTTTAACCTTCAGAACTTGTCCTCTCGCTAGACGGGCGTAACCAACCCAGCTGATGGCGACCAAAGCAAAAATGAGACGATCGAGGCCAGGGCCAAGAAAGGCCACGAGTGCGATCGCCAACAGAATTCCGGGAAAGGCCATCAGCGAATTGACGACCAACACCGTTACAAAAATATCGAATTTACCACCAATGTAGCCGGCAAATCCCCCAATCAGAACGCCGACTATTACGGAAAGCAAAACAACGGTAGCCCCCACTCGCATACTCACGCGAGTACCCAGGAGGATGCGTGAGAGAATATCACGTCCCAACTCATCGTTTCCAAACGGATGGTTCCAGGTGGGCCCTTCCAGGCGGTCTGGCAATTTTTGAGCAGCGGGGTCGTACGGCGCCAGCCACGGCGCGAAGATCGCAACAAATGCGAGCGCAACCACGATCAGGAATCCCGCCAGTGCAAGTTTGTTCTTTCTGAAGAACTCAGTCATATCGGATGCGCGGGTCCACGACTGAATACAGAACATCGGTCGCGAGGTTGATCACAACGTAGGTCAACGCAATCGTCAAAATGCATCCCTGTATCAGAGGATAATCACGCGCACCGATCGCCTGAAACGTCAGCAGTCCCAGACCCGGCCAAGAAAAGATTTTCTCTGTGACGACCGTGCCTGCCAACAGCATTCCAGCCTGAAGGCCAAATACGGTGATAACGGGAATCAGCCCATTTCTGAAGGCATGTTTAAAAAGAACGGCTCCCTCGTTCAGTCCCTTAGCACGTGCAGTGCGTACGTAATCTTGACGAATCTCTTCGAGCATCGAGCCACGCACCATGCGTGTCGTGGTCGCCGCCAACCCGCCTCCCAACGTGATCGCCGGCAAGATCAAATGAGAAAAACCATCGCGCCCTGAGACAGGCAACAGTCCAAGCGTGATCGACAACAGGAGAATAAGCATCGGACCGAGAGCAAAGTTTGGAAGAGACACGCCAAGCAAAGTAGCGAACCCGACAAAGCGATCGGCGGCGCGGCCACGCCGGATTGCACCCACGACTCCGAATGGAACAGCAATAAGCAGCGAAAAAATGGCCGACGCGATCGCAAGCTCAGCCGTAGCCGGATAGCGCCGCATGATGGAACGCGTTACAGGTTCTTGATTTCGGAAAGAGTTACCAAGGTCGCCCTGTACAACGCCCTTCAAGTAACTCCGATATTGCTCCAAAACCGGTTGATCTAATCCCAGCTCGTGTCGCAACCGCTCGACCTGCGTAACCGATGCACCCTCGCCTAACATTTGCGCGACGGGATCACCCGGTACCATGTGAATTAACCCAAAGACGAATGTGAGCACGATCCAAACAACCGGGAGGGTCAGCAGCAGGCGCCGCAGAATGAACGCGAACATAAGAGACGAGTATAGCCTGCTGGCGGCGTTTGAGGGGAGGATAGGAGCCCCATCTCTGGGGCTCCTGTGGGGTCGTTGAAAGGGAAATCGAGCTAAACGATGTGCCCTTACTATCGCAACACGCTTGCCAAACTCGCCATTACAGTAGATTCAGCGGCTTAGATTGACACCTGCCCATCTTTCGGCAGCGAACTGACATTTTACCGTCAGACTGCTATCAATTTTTGACATTGAGCGACGTGGACCTGATCTGTCCAAAAATGTTACGCATGTTTCAAGCGCGCGATCGACCTATCACGCGTTGGCCCGGATCCACGCCATCCGCCGCCAGAATCTGATTCCGTTTGACATAGAGTCCGGGTAAAAATACTATCGCTCGGAACTTTTCGGAGTCTTTCGGAACAGGGGAACGGTCTGCGTGGAAAAGATTTCGCTTACCGCCTTCTTTCCGGCATACAACGACCAACACACCATTGAAGGTATTGTACATACGGTTGCGGACGAGATTCGCAAAGTAACCGATGACTTCGAGGTGCTCGTCGTCGATGACGGGAGCAAGGACGAAACCAGCGCTATTCTTGATCGCCTAAATGGCGAGCTACCGTTCCTTCGTGTCATCCACCATGAACGCAACTTGGGATACGGCGCGGCGCTCATCACCGGATTTCAAAACGCGAGGAAAGACCTCATCTTTTACACCGACGGGGATGGGCAGTATGATGTTCGGGAACTCCACAACTTGCTGGCCCGTCTCAAGCCGAATGTGGATCTCGTCAACGGATACAAAGTTAAACGCGCTGACGCCTGGCACCGTATTTTAATCGGCGCAATCTACCGCCGTGCGATGCGTTTGACGTTCCGGCTTTCGATACGCGACGTCGACTGCGACTTCCGTCTGTTCCGCCGACACATTTTTGATTCAATTTCCCTAGAATCCAGAAGTGGTGTCATCTGTGTCGAAATGGCCAAGAAGTTCGAAGAGGCCGGCTTTCGGATGGTTGAGGTTCCGGTTTCACACTATCCGCGCATACACGGGCGAAGCGAATTCTTTCGCGTGCGACACCTCGCCTATACCTTCAAAGGCCTGCTGAAAATCTGGTGGACGCTGGTCATTTCGCCGCGACTACCCTTATGGATGAGTATCGCGCCCAAAAAGTTTTAATCACCGGCGGTCTTGGCTTCATCGGAAGCAATCTCGCTCATCGTCTAGTCCAACTCGGCGCGTCCGTGACTCTCCTCGATTCGCTCCACCCGACTTGTGGCGGTAATCGTTTCAATGTTGAGCAGATCAAGAACGACGTCGAAGTCGTCGTGGGTAATAGCTGTGATTTCGAGTTGGTTCGAAAGCTCATTCGCGGCACAACGTACATATTCAATCTTGCGGGCCATGTGAGTCATATCGAATCCATGCAGGAGCCGTTCGAGGATCTGCACATGAATGCGGTCGCTCCCCTGACGGTGCTCGAAGCGTGCAAGGTCGAAAATCGCGAAGCCCGTATTGTTTATTCGGGGACGCGGCAATCGTACGGCAGGCCCGATACTGTGCCGCTGGTCGAAACGCAGCTTTTGAAACCCGTCGATGTAAACGGCGTCAATAAAATGGCCGGCGAATGGTTTCACATGGTTTATCACCGGGCATACGGAATTCCAGCCGTATCGCTTCGGCTGATCAATACCTACGGCCCGCGGCAGCTCGTGAAACATGCTCGCCAGGGTTTTGTCGGTTGGTTCATCAAACAAGCAATCGATGGCGAAGAGATTCAGGTCTTCGGAGATGGCCAGCAGGTACGCGGCTTCAACTACGTTGATGACGTCGTCGATGCGCTCTTGATCGCCGGTGTGAACGATAAGGTGAAGGGAGACTATTTCAATCTCGGGGGGGAGCGTCCCATATCGTTAGAAGAGTTCGTAAAACTACTGCTCAGGGCAGCGGGCCGCGGATCGTATCGAATCGTGCCGTTCCCATCGGATAAAAAATCGATCGATGTCGGTAGTGTCTACAGCTCTGCCGCTAAATTCAATCTTGCCACCGGATGGAGAGCGCGCGTCGGCCTTGAAGAAGGACTGATACGCACCGTCGAGTATTATCGGCGGTATCGCGAGCACTACTGGTAACCCCCATTTCAGTGCTGAACACAAATTTCAAATGAGAACGCTAATGGCTCGGAAGATCAGTTATTACGTGTTAATCGGGTTCCTCACGGGACTGATCATCAGATTTTTCATGCTCTTCTACAAGGGCGTCTTCGACATGGACGCCTATTCCGAATGGGGGAAGAGAACGCTTGAACACGGTTTAGCAAAGGGCTATGGCGGCATCTACTTTCCGTTTCAGTATCAGATTTTCGAATTGTGCGCCTGGATCGCGATGCGGTCAGGTTCATCGCTAATAACCGTCTTGAAGTCGTCCAATCTCTTGTTTGACGTCGGGACTTTCCTCTTTCTGCTTCTGCTACTAAAACGACAGCAGTCGAACCCTCTTCACGCCTTGTTGTACTGGCTCCACCCGTGGTTCCTGTCTGTGTTCTCCTTGGGCTATATCGACTTTCACTTCACTTTTTTCGTGGTACTCAGCCTCTATTGTCTGCGCGGCGACACAGCCAGAGACTATTTACTTAGCGGCATCCCCCTTGGGCTAGCCTTCGTGATGAAACCGCAGGCCCAGATTCTTGTCGTGGCCGCATTTTTTTACGCGATCTGTCACTATGCGAGAACGCGAACGATACGTCCTCTTGGAATGCTTATGGGCCCTGTGTCGCTGTTTTTCGGCTATGAAGCATACTTCACCACTTCATCGTTTTCGGAATTGCGTAAGGCCGTCAATGTCCTGCCCGAAACTTACCTCAATGTCGCAAACGTATTCCCATGTCTGACGGCACAAATGCTTAACATCTGGTATCCCATCGCGTACGCGTTGAAGAGACGCGCTGACCCTATCTACTCGGTCAGTGATCAGATATTGCTTCTGCCCCATCTTTCCGCAAGGTGGATGGCGGCGACGATTGTTTTGGTTGTGCTTGCATTCCATGTGTTGCGTGTAGAGAGAGACGTCAAAGCAACGGTCGGGAACAAGTTCATCAGGATTTTTGGAGTGGCGACCTTGCTCGTCCCTTTCATCATGACTTCCGCACACGAGAACCATTTGTTTTTGGGTAGTATCTTTCTGGTTCTTTTCATCGCCACCGATTGTCCGCCATCTTTCAAACTGGCGGCTCATATCCTGCTTGCGATCCAGTTCTTAAATATCTATGGCCTCTATGGTGAACATCCATCAGGAATCGCTCTATTCCTAAGGCGCAGATACTCTGAGGAGCTTGCAGTCGTGTATTCCTTGATTAGCACGGTTTGCTTTGCCGTAGTCTTCAAATACCTTATCTTTCGCGAAAGACCTGTCGTTAAGTCTTCTGGGCAAGCGCTATAACAGAAAGCCCGAATGGAAAAGTAATCCGGCGCAGCAGCAGAGCTTCAAGCTGTAGTGCTTTTAGTAGGCTTCGATTGAGCCAATCAGGTACCGGCTGGACATCCGATTCAGAACGGCCCCTTAGTCTTGAAAGCATCCTGTGAAACGCTGCCATCCAGAACAGGAGCGTGTTTGCATATGTCGAGCGCACCAGCTTAAACCCGGAGTTGCGAAGCATTCGCCGCAACTCTGTGTGGGTGTAGCGATGACGAGTGCCGATCACTAGATCGTGCGCGCCGCTCATCCACTCATACGCGGGCTCGCGAATGAAAAGAAAACCGCCCCGCTTGAGCACTCGATTCATCTCACACACGGCCTCCCACGCCGGTTTGGCGTCCAGTTGATAGATCACGTCGAAGCAGGTGACCAAGTCAAACTCGATATCACCGAAAGGGAGTCTGTCCACCGATGCAAGGCCAGCCGTATCGATTCCGCGCACGCGCCAGAATTCGGCTGCTTGCGGCGAACTGTCGATTCCGAATGTCTGGCTACCAATCAAGTGTTTTCGAAGCCACACCATGGAGTAGCCAGTTCCGCAGCCTACGTCCAGGAGGCGCACCGGGTTGCTCTTAAGCCTCGCGTCCAGAAATGATGCCGTAACCGTACGCATGCCTTCGTACCACCAGAAGCGTTCTTCGTTTTCGAATATCCTGCGGTACTCGTCATCACGCATGCGTAGCCTTTTACCCTTGTTTTCCGGCGTGCCGGCTTTTAAAAAACCCTCGTACTGCCTCTATCACCCGATCCACTTCTCCGTCCGTCAAGAATGCATGCATGGGCAGGCTTAGGAGACGAGAACAGAGCAGATCCGCATTCGGACACCGTACGGCACCAAACTCATCGAAAGCCTTGTGCCGATGAAGCGGATAAGGATAGTGGATAAGCGTCGGAATGCCCGCCTCGTCCAGATGTGCTCGAAGCTTGTCTCTCTGCGGTGATGTAATCACGAACAAATGGTAATTGCTCGCCCCCGTTTCTGACTGAAGCCCTATAGGCAATTCCTGAAACGCCGCTCGATATTTTGCAGCGATAGAACGGCGACGGCTATTCCACTGCTCCAGTCTTCGAAGCTTCACACGTAGAATCGCAGCATGGATTTCATCCAGCCGGCTATTTTCTCCCAATATCTCGGAGACATAATTCTCGCGCTGGCCGTAATTGCGGATCAGGCGCGCCTTCCGTGAAATGACCACGTCTGACGTGACAATCATTCCACCGTCGCCATATGCGCCTAGGTTTTTCGTTGGATAAAAGCTGAACGCAGCAGCACGCCCGTACGCACCACAGCGTCCCCAACTGGCGTGGCTGCCATGAGCCTGCGCGGCGTCTTCTACGATCGGTAATCCGATTCTCGAGATTTCCTTCATCCGGGCAGGCATTCCGTACAGATGCACCGGAATAATCGCTTTCGTGCGAGCAGTTTTTCTTTCTAGGGCCTGCGCGGGATCGATATTGAAGTCATCCAGCGAGACATCGACAAAGACCGGCCTCGCGCCAGCCATAGCCACAGCCATGGCCGTTGCTGCGGCGCTGACGGCTGGAATCAGAACCTCATCACCGGCACCCACGCCTAACGCCCGCAACGCAATCGTTAAGGCATCTGTCCCAGACGCTACTGCGATCGCCTCCGCTGTCCGGATGTACCGCGCAAACTCCTCCTCGAATGCGAGCGTCATAGGACCGAGAATGTAGCGACCGCTCAAAAGTACATCGCGTATCGCGCTGTCGATCTCGTCCTGCAGGGATTCGTATTGCAACCGAACGTCGTTGAAATGCATTGGTGTCAGGGTGCCGATTTGATGTTCGCTTGTGACGGGGCGGTGAAGAGAGACGGTACAATCTCGAATTCGTCAACGCGGAAAGGTGCCGAACCCTTTGTGATATCCGAGTAGAAGACGTAATTGCCTCCGCTGAGTTTCTGCACGGAGGCAAGCTGCTTATGGATAGCGCTGTCTGGTTCGATGAGCCAGAGTATCCGTCCTTCCTGAAAGATTGGAACCCTCAAAGGTTCTGTTTCCCTCACGTCCAACAATGCATCCCGCCGGACACGTTCCACGCGTTTCTTACTCAGGTTGTTAAACAGAATCCAAAAATCCTGATTCGGCAGATAGTATCGGCCGATACGCCAGTTCATAAAGAAACGATCAACGTAGGAGTCCGTCGTGATAATGACGCATGGTCGGTCCTTCGGAGTGAATTCGGCAATTTCTTGCAGCGTGGTCCTCGGTATCGAGTCGAGGTTACGAACCATGCCGATCGAGGACTCAAAAGTCCCATATAACACGGCATTCTTGATCGACGGATTTCCACGTGATAACGACTCATTGCCTCGCCCAGCGGGCAACGGTAGGAAATCCAGGAAAAGCATTGTATTCGCTATGAGAGCACCAGCCATAGCGACCTCTCTACTTTGGATCAATGACAATACGTGACCACCGAGCACGCACAACGCAACAACCGAGAATAGCGTATGGCCTGGCGCCGCGATGTGAACGAGAGCCTGCACGATCAACCCTGGGACTACCCATATGAAAAAGAAAGCCGCCTGGGCGCCGGCAACCGACAGACGATCTCGATGCCGAAAATAGAAAGGAAGAGCCCAAACCCAAGTCACGATTGCGAGCCCATTCCAGATCACAATGCGATTGAGTTGGCGTAACCACGCGACCAACGAGGAGCCCAGGACAAAAGATTCCGGCTTTGATTGATCGACCGCATATTCGAACATGATCTTTTGGAAGGTCTGAACCCCTCCCATTGCCACGACGAGCGCGCTAAGCCAGATAAGACTGATACCCAAAAGCACCGCGCAACCTTGAAGTACGCTGCGCCACGACTTTGTGCCCACCCAAGCTGATATGAACCAAAGCGGAAATAGGAACGCCATGAGGTCCGGCCGAAAACCACTACCCGTCCCCAGCGCCACAGCTCCCCACAACGCAAACCGTTTCTCACCGTTCCAGCATCGCCAACAACAGTACGCCGTCAGTAGTGAAAACAATGCGAGATGCGGACGAAGCGGCCCATCGAGCCCCGATTGCCAGAAGACGGGATTGACCAGAAGCAGAAATACCGCAGCGCCGCCTGCCCATTCGGAAAACATTCTTTTCCCTAATCCATAAGCCACAGGCAAGCAGAGCGCGGAGACGATAAGGGATATAGCAACGAATGTGCGTTCCGCATCGCGAAAAATGACGTTGACTATGCGGGCAAACAATACGAAGAAAGGATAGCCGGGCGGTTGTGGCTGATGAATGCGCGGATCGAACTTCTCGAGTGAAAACGCCAGATTAACATTATCGATGGACAGGTAACTTGCCATCACCGGAGTGCGAGTTAGCAGCAATAGCGCAAATACGAAGATCCAAAAGAATCTATAGTTCTGTCGCTCATTCATGGTTTCGCGGCGAAGATTACCACAAATAATTCAGTTCACGAGAGAGCACTTGGTCCACGTAATCGCCGGTAGTCGCGGTAACGTTGAAACAGTCTCGCATCCGTCAATGGACTGACCCGATCGACGCTTAGACCTGGGGTCGGCTCTCCCAAGGCACGCAAGGCGCAAATGCCCGCTCCGCGCAGCGATGCCAGACCAGGCGTTGTTGGTGTCCACGTCGCAAGACGAACGACGTTCGCGAGGATTGGTGCAGCCTTCTGATCCAAAAAACCGTTTCCGGAAAGGACGAGATCCGTGGCTGTTTTGCCAGACGTCCGTTGCACAATCTCGATGTAATGAGCGAGATTGAACATCACACCTTCCAGTATGGAAGTCCACAGATCGGCTGCAGTATGACGCACCGACAGGCCATACCAGGAACCTTTCAGATGCGGATCCCACTCGGGTGAGCGCTCGCCGTGTAGTGTCGGTATGAAGATCGGCGGATCCTCGCCAGATTCCTGCTGTCCTGCGGTACTGAGTACCCGTCGGCCCCAGTCGAGGACATTACCGCCGTTGCTGCCCGCACATCCGAGCAGGTACGCGTTTTCATCCGCTCTGTAGCAGAACGTTCCAGCCGCAGAATCAACAACTGCGTGGTCCAGAGTTTGTCGCACCACAGCAGAAGTCCCGAGCGTGACCGCAATTCTTTCCGGCACCTCGCAATCCGAACCCACGTTGGCTAAAAACCCATCACCTGACCCAGCAACGACTGGAATGCCTTCTTTCAATTTGAAATCAGCTGCCGCATTCCGCGTGACATAACCAATGACTTCAGTGCGCCCGGCAATGTTTGGAAGATGTTTTCGGCCAAGACTTAGGACATTCAGTACCTCGGAGGCCCAGTCACCTTGCCTGATATCAAACAAGCCAGAGCCTGATGCCGTCCCATGGTCTTCGATCCAGGTTCCAGTCAGGCGGTTTAATAAGAGTGCCTTCATCGAACCAATCCGCTTTGCGCGGCTGAACAATTCAGAATCATTCGCTTGCATTGCCGCGAGTTTGAAGACAGGAAACATCGGGTGATATCTGCAACCAGTGATCTCGTGAAATCGATCACCGAGCCGTGTCCGTACGATATTTAACCCGCTCTCTCCCCGCTGATCGAGCCATGTAAACACCGGCGTGAGAGGTCGGTCAGCCTCATCCAGCACCACGCAGTTGTGCAGGAATGTGCCGATGCAAATCGCGTCGATCGGATCGGTGGACGTGACGTCCACGCTGCGAATGGCTCGCTTAAAACGTTCGACAATGCCCTCGACCGAAAGCGTAGCCGCACCATACTCGTCGGTTTCCAAGACCCACTGATTGTCCGCGAACCTTTCAGCCTCGAGATTGGAGTTAAGAATCGCAGCAGCGATCCCGCCACTTCCCATATCGAAGCAAAGAAGATTCATACATTCTTCTTTACTTCATGCCCGCCGAACCTGTTTCGCATGACCGCAACCACGCGGTCTGAAAATGACTCTTCATCTCGAGAGCGAAACCGTTCCATGAGCGACATGGTAATAACGGGCGCGGAGAGACTTTGATCGATGGCTTCCATGACAGTCCAGCGGCCTTCGCCGGAATCAGCGACATACGGCCGCACGTTTTCCAACGTAGCGTTCTGTGCTAGCGCTTCGGCTGTCAAATCGAGGAGCCACGAACGGACGACACTTCCGTGCCTCCACAATTCAGCAATCTGAGCGAGGTCGAGACTGAATTCAGTTTTCCCGTGCAACAAGGCAAAGCCTTCGGCATAAGCCTGCATCAGACCGTATTCAATCCCGTTGTGCACCATTTTGACGAAGTGGCCGGCGCCAACCGGCCCGACATGCGCCCAACCTCGATCAGGAGCGGGCGCGAGACTCTGAAAGATCGTCCGAAGCCGATCAACAGACTCCGTCGGCCCACCGATCATGAGGCAATACCCTTCGCGCAGTCCCCAAATGCCGCCGCTGGTTCCAGCATCGACGAGGTGAATTCCCTGCGATTCAAGACTCGCGGCGCGCCGAATGGTATCTTTGTAATTCGAATTCCCTCCATCGATGACGATGTCACCCTCCCGGAGGAATGGCGCAAGCTCATTCAACGTTCTTTCGACGATTTCTCCTGCCGGTACCATCAGCCAAATTGCCCTTGGTGGTTGTAGTGCACGGACAAGCGCCTCGATTGATGGAGAGCCGATCGCACCAAACGTTGCCACATGTTGAATCGCAGCGGAATCGATGTCATATACAGCAATGCGATGGCCGGCGCGAAGCAGTCGCTCGGTCATGTTCGCACCCATGCGGCCGAGACCGATCATCCCTAGTTCCATGGAACTCTCCTTGATCATTCCGGAACGGTTGCGTAAATCACCTAAATTCGAGTCGAGGATTGTTGGAACGAATTTAGGTGATTTACGCAACCGTTCCGGAATTGTATAGCTTGACACGGCCGCGACGGCGGTGTCGAATAGCCGTTCCGGTCATGGATGTGGAACGTTTTCTCACCAAAATCATCTCGACACTGGCGAGTTCGCGGGATTTCCGTACGACGATCGATAACTTGGCGCTCCTGGCGACAGAAAACCTGGCGGATTGGTGCAGTGTTTACCTGTTCGAAAACGAGCGAACCATTCGTCGCTTAGCGGTCGCACCAACGCCGCATGTGGAAACGTTGTTCCCTCTTGTCTTGCACGCAGCAGCCGGTCCTGCTTATGTCCTGCGGACGGGCGCGCCCCAAGTTCTGACGCTTTTAGGAGGCCATGTTTCCGAAGCCCTCGGTATTAAGGCTGAAGAACTTCAACTGCCTGATGGGCGCGAGCTGTCCGTCTACGCCTGCATGCCCGCCGTCGCGCGGAACCGCACGATCGGTGCGGTGGTATTCATGGCCGCCGATCCGAAACAGTCATTCAGCGAGACTGAACTCTCGCTGGCATCAAGTCTGACAAACGCAACTGCGGTGTCGATGGACCATTGGAGACTCGATCGCGACGCGCAGGAAGCAAATCGTCTCAAAGATGAGTTTGTCGCCATGGTCTCTCACGAACTGAGAACCCCTCTGACACCGATGCTGGGCTGCATTCATCTACTTCGGAGCAACAAGCTGAGTCCGGGGAATTTCGCGCGCGCGCTGGACATGATCGAACGCAATGCGCAGACGCAGGTGCACATCGTCGAAGATCTCCTCGATGCTTCGAGGATCGTCGCGGGAAAGTTACATCTGGTCATGAAGTCAACGGCCGTTCTTCCTGTTGTGGAAGCCGCAATTGACACTGTGAGAACGTCGGCCGAGGCAAAAGGAATTCAAATCGTCACGGATTTTGAGGACATCCACAAACCGATCGACGGAGATCCACACCGGCTGCAGCAAATCATCTGGAATTTGCTATCGAACGCGGTGAAGTTCACTCCACCTGCAGGTCGCATTGAAATCTCTGTCCGCTCCGAGGGCGACAACGTTCAGATCCAAGTAACAGACAGCGGTATCGGCATACCGCCGGATTTTCTTCCATATATATTCGATCGATTCTGGCAAGGGACCGATGGCAGTTCCAAAATGCGATCCGGCCTCGGACTTGGTCTCACTATCGTCCGGCACCTGGTTGATCTGCACAACGGCTCGATTCACGCTGCGAGTGCCGGCTCAGGCAAAGGCGCCGTTTTTACTCTACGCTTTCCCTTCGCCGTTCGCCGTGCTGTTACGGCAATGGGATCAGACAATCAATAAGCGAATGGATGACATAATTGTTTCATGCTGAGACAAAAATGGGGCTCGGTCGTTTGCCCCTCGTGCGGAACTCTCGTCGGTGTCAATGACAAACAGTGCCTGACATGCGGCCGTTGGAATCCCGGACTATGGGGCTTCGCCCCGTTCTTGAACCGTCTGGGGCGAGATCTTGGATTTACGCAGTTCGTTATCGGGGCGTGCGCAACGCTGTACATGCTGATGCTGGTTGCCGATCCAAGCGGCATCAGCACAGGCGGTCTTCTGAATTTCTTGTCGCCGAGCAATGAGGCTCTATTCCTCTTTGGCGCGAGTGGCGCGCGTCCTGTATTTCTGGCTGGACGGTGGTGGACGGTTCTCACAGCGGGCTGGTTACACGCAGGCCTGCTCCACATTTTCTTCAACATGATGTGGATTCGTCAGCTCGCACCTCCGACATCGGAAATGTACGGTCCCAGCCGAATGATCATCATCTACACCATCGCCGGAATCATAGGATTCACTGCGAGTACTCTGGCGGGCGCTTTCATACGGCTGCCGATCCTGGGCGGGGCGGGGTTCACGGTGGGAGCATCGGCGCCAATCTTCGGCTTACTGGGGGCTTTGGTTTACTACGGTAGGCGAAGTGGAAGCAGCGTCGTTGGCGACCAGGCCAAGTCATGGGCCGTGACACTCTTCATTTTCGGATTCTTGTTTCCCGGCGTCGACAATTGGGCACACCTTGGCGGTTTTGTTGGAGGGTACGCGGCGGCGAAATTCCTGGATCCTTTACGTCCGGAACGTCTGGATCACCTGATCGTGGCTCTAATATGTCTGGCCATGACAGCGATCGCTATCGTGTTCTCGATTGTGTCCGGCCGCAGCTTTCTCAGCGGTTAACGTGCTGCTGATGACAAACTGCGCGTTTGTTGGTGTTCGGGCGCCTCGCAGGTCGAATCACGCGAAGCGAGCCCTACCCTCAACTAAATACGAAAATTGAGTTCTTGAACACAACGCGGCAGGGCTACATTACTTTTTCGCGATCGGGTTGACGCTCAAAACCTTCAGTTCCATTGGACTCGTCTGATCGTTGAGAATTCCTTCGAGCACAACCGGAGTGTCGGCAGGTACTGAGAGACCGGTTGACGGAACGAGAATGAACACATCTTTGCCCGCGATGAACAAGCGTTTGCCGTTCTGCTGTTGGACTTGACCTCGCGCGCTTATCTGAAACTGCGTCACTCCGACATCCGTCTTCTTCAGCGCGTCACGGATGTCTTTAGGCCGGAAAGCCGCCCCTGGTTTGTACAAAACCATGATCGCTTCCTGAGAGAGGCTTATCTTAATTTTGTCCACTCCGCCCAGCTGCCTCAGATAAACCTCGGACACGGCCGCACACATGCCGCACGAGATTCCAGTAGTGCGCATGGCCACTCTTTCAACTTGAGCTTGCAAGGAAATGGCTGATCCGAGAATCGCCCCTACTACCAAAAGGCTTGTTTTCTTCATTGCGTTGCTCCGGCGACAAAAGACAACCTAGCGATAACGGATCGATAACGCAATCCAACTTACAACGACGGCTACGTTAAGGCACACACTAACACCGAATACCATCTTGATCCGCCACTGCCGTATCGAAGATGGACTGCGCCTTAGCAACCAGACCTGGTAGGCCAGCGCTCCAATCGCAATAGTAAAGAAAAGCGGCTGGAGACGTTGAAGCCAGAAGAGGCAGCCGGCGTTAATCAACGAAACTAAGCCAAGTCCTGCCAGGACCTGAGGCAGCACTCATCAGCTTGGCGTCAAGAGCGCGGCAATGATCGACAGCATTCCCGCCCTCTTTAGGTTGCTTATCCCCACATGGGCCTCCGGCCGGAACTATATGAGACCTCGAAAGCACAAGTCAACGCGCGTACGCCACAATCACCTGAAATTGCTGGACATCCGAATCAAGTACGATTAATTTTCGGTCAGGTTTTCGTAACACAATCCAGCCGTATGCTTTCTTGAAGGAGGCTTATGCGGGGGCATGAGAACAAGTTATTCCTACTATTCGTGGTCTCTGCGATCGCGCTAGGGATTGCCGGATCGTCGATGCTACCAGCGGATCGCGCCTTAACCGCTGACGCATCGCGTTTGATCTCCATCGAGTCCCTGCCCGACTTGGGCGAAATGTGCCTCTGGGAACCTATCAGCGCGAAACCGGTGGTTCCGTCAGCCGACAACAACCTGTTCGCCGCATTCGAAGACAAACCAGTATATGCGGCATCACAGGAGACGGTCGCAACGGCGGATGTAGCTCGTCCGCCCATCCGCAACATACTCGACACTGATCCCATTTACAGCGCTGTGACGGTTGATACGCGATTGAACGAAGTCTACCTCCAGGATCCCAACACATGGAGCATCCGGATCTTCAATCGTCTCGACAACACGCCGGCGAATGCGGCGCGCACCGAACCGAAACGCGTCATTGGGGGCCCGAAGACGGATGTTCAATTCAACAGTTGCGTCTATGTCGACCCAAAGAACGGGGACATTTATTCAGTCGAAAACGACATCGGGGACAGCATTGCCGTTTTTAAGAACGATGCGAACGGAGATGCCGAACCTATCCGCAAACTGAATGTCACGCATCGCGCGTACGCGATGGCGGTCGATGAAGAGAACGACGAATTTTATTTATCGGTGCAGTACCCACCCCAAGTCGCCGTTTATCGAAAGCTTGCTTCCGGCAATGAACCGCCGAAGCGCCTGATCCAAGGCGAAAGTACGCGGCTATCGGACTCCCACGGCATTGCGATCGACGCAAAGAACAAATTGTTGTTCGTTAATAATTGGGGAAACATCAGCGACTATCGCATTCCCGGCAGCGGCAGATTTGAAGCGCCTTCGATCACTGTATATCGATTGGATGCGAGCGGCGACGCCCCGCCTGTGCGTGTAATTCAAGGTGCGAAAACGCAACTGAATTGGCCGGGAGCGATGGCCGTCGATCCGGACCGCCAGGAGCTTTATGTCGCTAATGATGTTGGCCAGGCTCTTGTCGTGTTTCGTGAAACCGACAAAGGTGATGTGCAGCCTGTACGGGTCATCAAGGGCCCAAACACGGGCCTAAGCTACCCAACAGGCATCTTCGTCGACACCAAAAACAAAGAACTGTGGGCCACAAATCTGGGTAATTCCTCGGCGACCGTGTATCCCTTGACAGCGGCCGGAAACGTTGTACCAGTGCGTACGATCCGCAGTGCGCCGAAAGGCAAAGTCTCGTTGAGGTTTGGCAAAACACAGGCTGTCGCGTACGACAGCAAACGCGAAGAAATACTGGTGCCGAACTGAGTCGCCCACCCGCAGATTGCGGTCTTCGCCAGGTTGGCGAAGGAAAATACGCCTCCCGTTCGAGCCCTTGAAGGACAGAAAACGCGGATCAGCAGAACCATGCATGGTTTTGCTTACGATGCGATTCACGACGAGATTGTTGTCAGCAGTCCGCTTACGCAGGCAATCCTGATCTTCCGCGGGGGAGCAGGCGGAGAAGAAGCCCCGGTCCGCGTTATTCAGGGACCGCACACGCAGATCCTCGGTACGGCAGAAGGCGGCAACGATAAGGTGAGTGTCGACGCTGTGAATAACGAAATCCTATTGCCGGTCGGCACAGGAGTTTCGAGGCAAAACCGGACGCCGATCACCGATAACGGCGTGCTCGTGTTTGCGCGAGACGTAAATGGAGATGTCGCGCCCAAACGCATTCTTAGCGGCCCCGACACCTTGATCCGAAGCGTCGCGGCGGTGGCCGCGGATCCCGTTCACGATCGTCTGGTCGTGAATAGTGGAAATGCACTGCTGATTTTTAATCGTGCGGCAAGCGGCAATGCGAAACCGCTAGCTGTGATTCAGGGACCGAAGAGCGGCGTCGCTAATATTTCTTCGTTCCAGGTCTATCCGGAAAAGGGCTGGATCATTGGAGGCGGCTCGGATGGATCCATTTGCGCTTGGAGCATCAATGACAACGGTGATGTTCCGCCACGCTGGAGGATTCCAGTGCAGAAGCTCACCGGCTATATAGCCTCAGGAATCGCTCTGGATCCTGTTCACAAGGAAATCATTCTGAGTGCCGCCGGGCAACGGGTTCGTCCGCCCAGTGGCATCATGAACACGGTGATTACATTCTCCTGGCCGGAAATTTTCGAGTAGGTGGCACGCGGATGTGCTCTGGACGACGAGCCCAGCCAAGTTCATGCGCGCTGATTCGCTCACCATGTGCGTTCACCAGGCTCACACCGACATGGGAGCCACCGCCGGGCGGGCGATCAACGCTTCGCTGGCGGCTATCTTGAACGCCTGATCCGGCGGCAAGATGATGGACGCCGAACGCACTCTCTGGTGCAATGGATCGACGCCGGGTGGTGTCACACCCTTATCGGTGAGAGCCTTCACAGCTAGGATCATCCGGACACGCGCCATGATGATGCCATTGTCGGTCGATACCAGCCTCTCCTTGGTGCGATCGACAATCGGCCCCATGCTTTCTTGAATCGCTGCGTCCTGCATCGCAAAACCCTCGACGCCGCTGAAGGTCCTGCCGGCCCTCTGGGCGGCGCGATCTATCAAGTAGTCGTTATCCTTGTTGGCGAGTGGCCGATAGCCACCGGCCTCGTATTTGACGTGGATGCCTTTGCCGGCTCGCACCGCTGCCACCTCAGCCTCGGTCAATGGACGCGTCGGGTGATACTCGTAGCTCCACGCCCAACAATTCTCGTCGTCGATTGGGACCCAGAAGTGCCCGTGCATGGGGTGGTCTCCTCGCGGAGGGATCATCGTGAAGTTCGGCATGACCCACTGCGTGATTCGCCAGTAGTAGTTGCCGTTCTCCGCATTGCGGCGCGCGCCAATGTAGAGACCGCCCGGACTTTCGACAACGTCGAACACCGGTCGCAGGTCGCCGAGGTTGTACGTGTTGGCTCTGGCCCCCTTGAAAAGCGGATCGGTGTTGAGATCACCACGGTGCAGGAACGAGACATGGCTGGAATCGATGCCACCCTCCAACGCCTGCAGCCAATTGCACTCCTGGAAACGCTTGGTTGTGATGGAGTGCGCAGACGGCACCGTGGCAAACTCCCATTCCGGCCGAGGCGGTTCTTTTTCCGGCGATCCCATGTGCGTCCACAAAATGCCACCTAGCTCGATCAACGGATACGATTTCAGTTGGACCGTCTTGGCGTATGGCGACCCATCGGGCTCGGAGGGAACCTCGACGCACTGTCCGGTGACGTCGTACTTCCAGCCGTGATAGGCGCAGCGCAGTCCGCAGTCCTCGTTGCGGCCCAACCAGAGCGAAACACCACGGTGGGCGCAGAACTCGTCGATCAAGCCGTAACGACCATTCGTATCTCGAAACGCCAACATGCGCTCGGAAAGAAGCTTCACCCTCACCGGTGGGCAGTCGTTCTCCGGTAGTTCCTCAGCCAGCAAGGCCGGAATCCAGTAATTGCGGAACATCTGGCCCATCGGCGTGCCGGGACCGGTTTGCGTCAGCAGATCGTTCTGCTCTTTCTTGAGCACGGCATCAACTCCTGCTTCGTTCTCGAGGTGATTTTGAGAGTCCCATGTCGTATTTCTCTGCCAGCATACATCTTTGAGCTTGAGCTTTGACAGACATCAGTGGGATTGCTTACGCCGGGTTTTTCAGTTAGCACAGTCTGGCTAACACACGAGCACGCTGAACTTGACACTAGGACGACGGAAGTGTGATTGTTTCTTGCTAAATATGCTTCTTCCATCAAAGTTCTACTGTGTACTCGTCGGCACTATGGTTGTGTCGGCAGGTGTAGCCGCACAACAGCGGAATAATCCACCCGAAAGGCGTCCTCTGGTTTTGGATCGGGCGCCTGCTCGCACCATCGCCGACCCCAACCCAGTCTTTCGCGCGATTGTGATCGACTCCGACCATGGCGAAGTCTTAATGGCAAACGACAAGGAATCTGCCGGTACAAGTGTCCTTGTCTATCCGACTCAGTTCCCGTCCACGAACCGGATCATGGAGCCGAGTCGAAGGATTGCCGGGCCCAAAACCGATCTCGGGATGGTTTGCGGATTGGCCGTGTCCGTGAAGAGCGGAGAACTCTATTCGGTGAGCGGGGAAACCGGAACCCTGAATGTGTACCCGCTCGACGCAACCGGTAATGTTGGCCCTGCGCGACAGCTTAAGGGAGTGATGCCTCGGGCCAGCGCTGGCGTCTTTCTGGATGTTAAGAACGACGAATTGTTCATCACGACAGAACACGTCAACAGGATC
>DATFXZ010000033.1:0-17888 GCA_035315305.1 Terriglobia bacterium
GATAAGGAGTGTAATCGAACCTACCGCAAGCAGCACCATCATCACGGCAAAAGAAACGTTGCGGGCGGCATCAAGAATCGCTCCCAGATTCTGGACCTCATACCGCGCCCCGGCACGATGCCGTGCCTGCAAGAGCTCGGACAGCTGTTGGGTTACCGTAGGCACTACCTCAGGACGTGGTGCCTGTATGTAAAGGACCCTAACCGACTCCGTTCCAGCAAAGCTCTTGAGTAAGCTAAAGGGAACAACCACAGTCTCTCGCGCGATCTCGGATTGGCCAAAGGTCGCAATCCGTTCTTTGAAAACCCCGATAATAGTGAATCGGAGTTCGCCGACTCGAATTTCTTTTCCTACGGGATCGGCATCCGGAAACACGATTCGTGCGAGATCTTGGCTTAGCAGGCAGACTTTGCCGCGCGATTCGAAATCGGCCGTGTCAAAGTACCGACCGCTCAGGACGAGGAGGTTCCGTATCACTTGAAAGTCTTCGGTTACGGCCACCAGAGTAACGGGCCGTTCAACACCTTGAGCAACGACTGCCATCTGCAGGTCATGTGTGGCGGCCACATATTGAGCATCCGAAATTTCAGTGCGGGCGGCAGCGAGATCACCGAGGGTTAATTCATCGGACAAGGTAGTGCTTTGGGCGCCGTTGCGGATCAACTGGGCGTAGATCAGATTCGAGCCGACACCCTCGATCTGCGCAACGATGTACTGTCTTCCCACGAGCGAAATCGTCACGACCAGCACGATGCAGGCACTGCCGATCACGACACCCAACATTGTCAGGAATGCCTTAACCTTATTGGCCCGTAAAGAATCGATAGCAACGTTCCAGACGTTCCCAGACATATCAAAGCGCCCTGCTGTTTCGATGTTTGCGCACGCCGTTGTGCTGCCACCGCTCCGCGGCGCGTGGCGATAGGTTTAGCCGGGGCCTACTTTTGGTCCAGCCATTGTTTTGCTCGATTGTGAGAAGGATAGTCGCTCCTCTCAGGAACATTGGCGATGTACAAGGTTAGTAATTTCTCCGCTGTTGGCCGCTCGGTACCACGCAAAATGAGAACGACTCCACGATAGAAATCCAAGCGGGGATCATGCGAGTTCACGCGGCCCGCACCGGCAAGAACGCGATCGAGATTATTGGGGTCCTTTCGGCCCGCAAAAAACTCAGCCGCCTCCATGTACGGCTCAATACGCAATGGCTGTTGGTCCATAACAGCGAGATATTCCGTCTGCGCTTCATTCCATTTCTTCTGTGTGCACAAAAACGCCGCTTGGGCTAAACGACCTTCCATCGGATCGATTTGGGAAATGGCCTGGACTTGTTCTCTCGCTTTGCTTTTGTCGCCGCCGACAATCCATGGAGCCTCGGCCAAGTACTGCATCAGATCGCGCCGGGCTTCGATACTGCGCGGTGCCAGGCGGACAGCGGCCTCAAAGGCCTGTTTCACTTTTCGTGCAAGGAAGAAACTGCGACTTTCCTCAGCCTTCGCGCCATAAACTCGCCCGAGCCATCGCTGGTATTCCGGATTCTGTGGTGCCAGCTTGACCGCGTCCTCGGCATACGCGACGGCCTTATCATAGTTATGTTGTTCGTAGTAGGTCCGGGCAAGCCAATAGTTAACGGCGGCATCCTGCGGCGCAGCTTCCAGCGCGGCCGTCAACAATTTCTGTGCCTCTACATACCTCCCGGCAGCAAAATGCGACTGTGCTGCCTGCAGCGCCTGTTGCTCGGACTCAGTTGGCGGACTGGTTGTAAGGGTCAGCGAAATCAGCAAAGCGCCTAGAACCATTTTTTCAACTCACAGTTACCGGTACTCCATCCTGTAACGGTGTCGCACCCGGAAGAGCGATCAAATCAGTTTCAGTTATGCCATCCAGAATTTCGTACTGAGTAGAATTTGATATCCCGATAGTGATATCTCGCCGTCGAAGGCGACCGTCTTGAACTACGAATACAAAGTGTCTGTTCGCCTCTGTTCGAATCGCAGTCCGGGGCAGCGTCAGAGTATTGGCGCGCTCGCCTGTCCGTATGCGTACGTCAACATTGGTGTTCGGTAGCAATTCTGAGCCCGGGTCGGCCACAGAGCAAAGCACCTCACCAACGTTTCTGGAGCCGCGGGAGACGATCGTTTTTGGCAGTAGTTCCACTTGTCCGGTCCATGTACGGTTGGATGACCCACCCCAGTTGATTTCGACGGGTTGGCCCTCTTTAAGTAACCCAAGCTCAGGCTCATCCACGAAAACACGGACTCGGACTCGAGTCAGATCAGCCAGTTCGGCCAGGACATCGCCTGTATGGACGAACGTCCCCGGCCGGGCCGGCAGCGAAAAGATGGTTCCCGGACCGGGCGTGGCAACCCGGGAGGAATTCAATTTCTCTTGAAGGGCCCGGATTGCACTCCTGGCTTCCTCGGCTCGAAGACTGGAGCGCTCAACCTGAACCTTCGTACGACTAGCGATTCCATTTTTCTTTTGCTCAATCAGCCGTTTATCCGCTTCCGCCCTGTCCAATGCGATCTTGTTTTGTTCAAGTTCCTGCCGGGTGGCGGCCTGCTTCGCGTACAAACGATCCAGCGATTCCGCTTCACGACGCAGACGTGCAATTTCGGTCTCCGTCTTCGCTAGATCACTTTGAAGCTGAGCCAATTCGTCCGGAGAACCGCCGGCAGCCGCAATTCTATGTTCGTCCTCCGCCGTGACGAGCTCGCCTTTCACGCGGGAGAGTTCACTTTCCAGATCTTTCGCGTCGAGTGTCATCAAGACCTGCCCACGCTTCACTTTATCTCCCTGCTTAACGGAAACCGTCTGGATGAACGTGGTGAGTTGCGACTGGATAACATGCGGCTCAATAGGTTCAACCTTTCCGTTGCTGGAAATCCAGGAGGTTAGACTCTGCCGCGTGGCGTGGGTTGTTGTTATCGGTATGCCTGTACCTTCGCGAGCACAGGAAGGCAGGAATAGTGCGAGTAATCCGAACGAGAGTAGCGCTCTTTGGGACAAATTCATCGGCATGAGGGCGCGATATTTTAGCACGTCAAAATTTCGTGAACTCCAGGCCGGAGTCTATCCACCGGGGAAGCCAGAACTCCAGGGCCCGAAGCGTGTGATTCCGATCAGCGTTAGACGTGCGATGGTCGCCATCGTGACAAAGCAGGATATCTCCGCGGCGGAGATTTTGAAGGCGGCGGCTGACTCGCTCCCACGGCTGAAGCGTCCAGTCTCGCGCCGACACGGACCACATAACCACCTGCGACAGCCCCGCGTTATGAGCAGCCCAGTAAAACTGCGGGCCACGAAAGCCAAACGGCGGACGGACACAGATGCTGCGAAGGCCGGTCGCTTTCAATATCGCATCCTGGCAGCGATTCAACTCATCCGCGATGCGCTGCCGGCTGTAAAAGAGCGTGTTGGGATGACCATAAGTGTGGTTTCCAATGACGTGCTTTCTCGAGACAATTTCTGCGGCCAGGCCGGGATTCTCGTCTACATACTTTCCGAGGACGAAAAACGTCGCGGTCACGCGATGGGTCTCGAGAAGTGAAAGCAATCGCGGCGTGGTAGATGGATTTGGGCCGTCATCAAATGTCAGCGCACAGGCATTCCCAGCGTTTGAAACTGTCGGTCCAAACAGGCGCGACTTCGGGTGAAAAGCTCCCCACGCGGAAAGGCCCGTAGCTGCAGCAGCCGGAATGACTGCGTTCCACACGTTCATCGAAACGATTTTAAGCGGGTTGAACAAAAACTCTCAAATTCATTGAGTATTAATACCCCTGAAACAAATGCAAAAGTATGTAAATGCGATTATTAGTGATGATTTTCACTTGCAACGCCAGTATGGTTTCTGAATGCGGGCGACCATAGGAGTCAACGTCTTCCGTCAGGTGGTGAGGTGACTTCGACCCGCCGTCAGTATCTCTACGTCGGGCTCCTATCGGCGGGGGCCTTACTGGTACATGGTTATCATGCTGGAGCAGAAGATGCAGAGATCTACCTTCCAGGCGTCAAAAAGCTCCTGAATCCCCACCTCTATCCATTTGGCACAGAGTTTTTCCTCGATCACGCCCGATTGACCCTGTTTGATGAGGTGATTGCCGCCAGCGTCCGCATATCGCACCTTTCGTTTGATCTGAGCATTTTCATCTGGTACGTCATTTCTACATTCCTGACCCTGTATGCCTGTTGGGAATTGAGCGCCGAATGTTTCGAAGAAGCTGAAGCACGTTGGGCTGCCGTCGGCACGGTAGCGGCCCTGTTGACCATTCCTGTTGCAGGCACTGCTCTCTACATCGTGGACCAATACCTGACGGCACGATCGATCGTCACGTTTGCTGTTCTGTTTGCGGTTTCAAATACATTGAAGCGCAGGCCAGCGAGAGCAGCGGTATGGACGATCATCGCTGCATGCGTTCATCCATTGATGGCTGTTTTTGGGTTGTCGTACGCTTTGATCCTTTGGCGAATGAAGCACAGCGATCTCGCCTTCAAACGTACAGTGGTCTACCAGTTCTTGCCTGCCTTCTTACTGAATAATCTGCTTCCAGTTCCATCTGCTGCATATGAACAAGCCGTGGCTACGCGAGGATATTTTTTCCTTCTGCAGTGGCAATGGTACGAGTTGATAGGTGCCCTGGCGCCGTTTCTATTGTTGTCGATCTTTATCCGCTTATCCGAAAAACACTCGGCGCGCACTCTTCGGCTGATGAGTCGAGCCTTGATAGTTTACGGACTCTTTTACCTGGCGATCGCACTCCTGCTCGCTATTCCACCATTGCAGGCAGCAGCCCGATTCCAACCGATGCGTAGCCTGCACCTCCTCTACATCATCATGTTTGTGTTAGGAGGAGGGCTAATCGGCCGATACATTCTGCGGCGGCACGCATGGCGATGGATTGCTTTCTTCTTGCCGCTTTGCGCCGGAATGTTTTTTGCGCAACGCCAGCTCTTTCCCGCGAGTCCACACGTTGAATGGCCGAATGTAACCCCGACAAACGATTGGTTGCGCGCTTTCGAGTGGATCCGGCAGAACACCCCGACTGACGCGCTCTTCGCCGTAGATCCGGAGTACATGAATAAAGACGATCAGCACGGATTTCGACTCATTGCTGAGCGCAGCCGATTGGCTGATGCTGTGAAAGACTCCGGGGCCGTTACTATGTTTCCTGAATTGCCCGCTGCCGATCACTGGCTTGAGCAGCTTACGGCCGAACGGGGGTGGGAACATTTCGAAGCGAAGGATTTTCGCCGGCTTCAAAAAGCCTACGGGGTCACGTGGATCGTGTCGGAGCGGTCATTGAATCCGAATTTCGAATGTCCCTATGTAAACCAGGCCGTCCGCGTCTGCCGTATCGACTAATTTCGATTTCGGATTTCGCGCTGCAGCCAGGCCTTTGCCAAATTCCAATCACGGATGACTGTGAACGGCGAAATGTTGAGGACAGCCGCGGTCTCTTCAACACTCAGGCCGCCGAAAAAGCGCAATTCTATGACCTTGCTTTTGCGGAGATCGAATTCGGCAAGACGTTTCATCGCATCGTCCAGAGCCACAATGTCAGGACTCCGTTCCGGTGCGATGACCATGCCCTCCTCCAGCGCAATCGGCCGGACTCCGGCTCCACGTTTTTGCGATGCGCGGGTTCTAGCGTGGTCCACGAGTACCCGCCGCATGAGCTCCGCCGCTACAGCGTAAAAATGAGACCGGTTTTCCCAACGGGCATTCTTCCAGTCCGCCAGCCTCAGGTAGGCTTCGTTAAGAACTGCGCCCGTTTCCAGCGTGTGACCAGGATTTTCACGCCGCATGTAACGCCGGGCCAGGCGCTTCAGTTCCGCGTAAATCAAGGGAGCGAGTTTTTCGGGCGCCGTCGGATCGCCTTCGCTCCAGGCCTGCAGCAGAAGCGTAACTTCTTGTCGTGAGGGGTTCGTCATCTACCGAAAATTTCTGGCGCTCAGTTCGTTTCAAAAAATCGAGAAAAGCCGTGGACGGCAGTATTCGGATAAAGGCTCCGTATCATGGTTCGCTGTGCGAACGGTACGTATGCCATCATCGCGACGCACGTGAAAGCGATTCCATACCCGATATGGCGCCAGAGTAGAAGAGGTGACGCCGCCCAAAAACCATCAAGAATCAACAGTGCCGGAAACAGCGTATGAAATTTATCCCCCGCGGCCGGGTGGCCCCATCCGACAGCAGAAATGAGATAGACCCGAACGGCAATTCCGCAGACCGCCAGAATTATTGTTACTACCACTCCGATTTGTCCCGTTACTAAGAAATCGGTGCTTAGAATCTCGCCAATGGAATCGATGTAGAACATGGCGGCAGCGTACAGCGCCAAATATCCTGATTGTGTCAGCAGGAACAGCGGCCGCGCCGCTTTGCCAGGCATGACGAACTGCGCAGGAGGCTGCGCCGATATTGCCGAACTCTCATGAGGACGGACCGCGGCCGGACGGGCCGCGTCGATATCGGCCGCCAGTTCTCGCACCGACTGATAGCGTGACGTCGAAACCTTCTGCAAGCACTTGCGAGCGATTCGTTGCAAGGTCAGGGATGTAGTTCCGGCCCCCGAAAGCCGGCCCCAGTCCGGCTCCTCACTTGCGATCTTAACGACAATATCTGTAGGCGTTTCGCCTTGAAAAGCCGGTATGCCCGCCAACATTTCGTACAACACGCAGCCAAATGCCCAGATATCCGTGCGCGTGTCGATCGCCCATCCTCGGGCTTGCTCGGGCGACATGTAGGCCACGGTTCCGAGCACGACATTCTGCCGCGATATCGTAGTCCGCCGATCGGTTTCTTCATCGGATGACTGAAGCAATTTAGCGATACCGAAATCGAGTACCTTGACCATTCCACCGGGCGTGATCTTGATGTTTGATGGTTTCAAATCCCGGTGAATGATCCCCTTCGAATGAGGTGCATCAAGGGCCGCCGCAATTTGAGATGCGATATCGAGAATGATCTCGACGGGCATCTCTGGCTGGCGCGCTATTCGCTCAGACAGTGTTTCACCTTCGACTAATTCCAGCACGAGCGCACAAATTCCGTTGGCCTCCTCAAACCCATAAACTGATGCGATGTTGGGATGATTCACCGCCGCAAGGACCTGGGCTTCACGATAGAACCGCTCGAGGCGTTCACGGTCGAGAAGATCGGCGCTATGTAAAACTTTGAGTGCGACATCCCGATGGAGCCGCGTATCGTGGGCTCGATACACTTCAGCCATACCGCCCTGTCCAATGAGCGGCCCAATACGATAGTGGTTCAGCTCGCAACCAGTTAACGATTGGCGAACAAGCGGCGGCTCGATGAAGCTGGCGGTCTCCGAAGTCTCTTTGAGAAGAGACTCCACTTCACTGCGCAATTCAGAATCATTTGCGCAGGCCGACTCCAGAAAGGCAGCACGCTCGTGCTGCCCCCGCTCGAGTGCGGCATGAAAGATTCGCTCGACCGTCTTCCAACGTTCGGGATCCATTTCCCGACTTTCCGCGAATTAATTCCGCGATTTGCCTACAACGCTACTGTTTCCGATTCGCCAGCTTCTTCATCTCGTTTTCGATTTGCTTGAAGCCCGCAGGCACTTCGAACTTGGAAGCGTCAACAGTTGAAGAGAGGTTCGTGAGTTCGGTGACCTGTTCCAGTAATGTCACTTCTTGCCACGTGACTTCTTGCGGCGCCTGCTGAGTTGGTTTCGGCGGATCCTGCTTCTTGCCGATACCACCCAGACCACCAATGCCACCTAGGCGTCCGAGACGTGATCGTACGGCATCCCTCGTACCTTCCTCTGCACCCTGTTTTGCACCTTCCTTCACAGCATCGCCTAAACTCGGCACGCTAAGTCCCGCCGGTTGTACTCCGCGCATCGTAAACGTCTCGTACACTGGAATGCCATTGACCTTGGACATTTCTTTGCTCATCTCGTTGGCCGATTTGGCGATGTCCGGTCGAGACATTCCGAGATTCCCCATGTCAGGCATGAAGTCCGACATTTTTGATGCGAGCTTAAGGCCGAACTGCGAAACCTCGTCGTAGCCCGGAAGCTTCGGTGTCACCCAGGAATCCATCGTCGATTTGCTCGTAAGCAAATTCGGGGGAGCGCCGGGAGGTGAGTTGATCTCCATCGTGACAACGTAATTCTTCGTGTCCAACCCGGAGATCTGTTTAGTCTGCCCTGTATCATTAACGGAGATCTTAAAAGATTCCAACGGGTTGATCGCCGGCATTTCCTGACCCTGCGCCTTCATTTGGGCCTGCATCTGTTCCATCTGCTGTCGTAACGCCAATATAGCCTGCTTCATCTCAGCAAATGTGATAACCGAATACTGCTTCTTCTTGAAATCGATCTGAGTCATTGTCTCTGCATCAGCATCGATAACCGTCGCCGTGTCCTTATCGTAGGTAACCATCTTGCCGCCCTTGACCGCGACAGTGTGCGTCTGTGGCTCCCTGATGCTGCCTGCTCCCGGTATAAACCGGCTCATGTTTAGAAGTGATCCGCCCGTCACCCGAGTCGTTCGCGTGTAGCTGAATTCCGCCTGTAGCGCCGACGCGCCAAAGACAAAGAATACGAGAAGCATCGTACTGATCCTGCGCATGGGTTTTTCTCCTTCCGAATCGGAAAATTTTGGAGGCGCCCATGCACAATGTCAAGGCTAACCGTCAGGGTCAGACCCCTCGTCCCCTGACACGCCGGAATACTGGGAACGCAATCGCCGCCAGCAATATTCCCGCGTTGAGCCAGGTGGGCAATCCGAGGCCACGCCAGAAAACGATGGTAAGCACATATCGAGGCAGCCGACCCAGGACAATGGCCAAGCCATACGGGAGAATTCTTGGCTGACGTCGCAATGCCGCCAGCCGGACTACTGAGAATGGCAGGGGCAGCAATGCGAAGAGGAATGTGAGAGCGTAGAACGTGTGGGCGCGCCAGTTCGGCGAGAGCGTTCGCGTCCACTTCTCTGGGACACTACGGTTCAAAATCGCAAGTACCTTGGCTTCTCCGGCTCCCGACACACCGGCACAAATGCTTCCGGCGATGGCGAAAACCAATACATCTGTCCGCGTGTGCCGCGAAGCGAAGTAGATCAGCACCGGGTCAAAGGGCATTGGCAATAGCGTATTGCACGCAATCGCAAGCAGGAGGAATATGGCCAGATCCATCCACATCACTCGCGGCGTTCCAAGCGAAGATCGTCGTAATCGGCACGTGATGATGTGCCGGTCGAATCGGAGTCTGTCTTGATGCCGAGAGTAATCAGGTTTCCCGGATCCGTTCCAAATGCCGACCTATAGTCATCAACAACGTTTCTGGAAACGGCATGCCATCGGCCAAGCTCGCTCTCTCCTGATGCAACCACAATGATGACCATACGGTCCGAGGAAGGATGTCGGAATGACGCGCCTGCAGGCGCGGACGTCGACCACACATATTTCGGGACCCTTGGAAACAGTCGCGAGCCGAATGCAGCGTAAACAGCTGCGGCGCTGTCCATCGTCTTTAGCGACCGTTCGTCCGCCTTGCCCGGCAATTCCCATACTCGCCAACGCCACGACATGATTGGAAACTCTGTGGGTTTTGCTGTGAAAGCGATGCCTAGTTGAACATCGCTGCCACGAGACCTGGCTGCGAGGTAGCGGTTGCCATCAGAGCCGACCTCAATTCGGTAAATCCCCGAGGGAGAACCGCCGCGAGCTTGCCAACCGGAAGGTAGGCCTCCGACGCGATCCGCATCGAATGTCCATTCAAACCCGGCAAACATCAGTCCCACGGCCGCCAAGACAATCCTGTCCACGCTTCCCTCCAGTCAGGAATGCGGAAAGCGAAAGCGATCTCTGTAAGTGGCGGCTAAAAATTCTTACGACCTTGCAATTTTCGGAGCGAGTTCACGCATTCCCAGGTGAGGTGAAGGGAGGCGTCATATGAGCTCGACAACGATTTCCGTTCCTGCAATCAGCCGTTTCAAGCATTTAAAAGTTTCGTGCCTTTTGCTTGGACATCAAGCGGCCGACCGTTGCGACTGTCAGAGCGCCGCGTTCGTAGAAGACGGCACGTTGACACATATCCGCCATGTGCTGTCGTGCTTTCTAGGGGGGCATCATTTCACCATACTTACGCGCCGCCAATCTCATCACGAGTATGTATGTCACTCATGCGGCCACCAGCATCTGATACGGGCCGAACCCCTGGCGACCGCTGAATCCTCGTTCTGGAGACGTCCCCGGTATTTCTGCAGCGTCTTCGGGCATCACGTTGCAGCAATCGGTGAACGGTGCGGCTTGACGGAGTATGTCTGTGGCTGCGGGCATTCGTTCATGAAACGCGATCGCGCTCTCAAGAGGATTACACATCCCCTGATCTGCACTCTCTTAGGACACTTTGTTCGGTTTCTTGGCAGGAGGGACGGTTACACCGAATACCGATGCAGTGTGTGCGGCCACACATTTTGTTATCGGTCGAATTAGTTTCTGCTTCTTACTTTCAACAAACTCGGCAATCGAGACACCGGCAATTCCGGCCGGACAAGATGAGCCAGCCTTCCTTCCGTTGCCAGTACCGCCTCCGCCGCCCCGTACCCGCTACGGACGGCTCCTTCCATGGTTGCGGGCCAACCGGTTTGTGTCCAGTCGCCCGCGAGAAAAAAATTGTGTACGGGAGTACGTGCCGCCGGCCGCCACCGGTCAGAACCTGGTGCGGGTGAGAACGTGGCGGCATTTTCACGAATGACAGTGGCACGGATCCATTTGGCTCCGCCGCTCCCAGGTATTAAGTCGGCGAGTTCCTGCCTGCACATCGTGATGATCTCTTGCTGAGATTGTTGAGCGAGCACGCGTGATGCGCTGATCACCAATTGAAGATACTGCCCCGCTTCACCGGAAGCATTGAGGTTGGTTTTGTTGAAGACCCATTGAATTGTCTGGTCAATGGAAGCCAGAAATGGCTCTTTCATTACAGATCGATCCAGCCATACGTGCACGCTGGTGATGGGCGACACATTCAACCTTGCAATATTGGCAAATGTTTCCATTTCTGCGAGGGATTCAGGCAAGATTTTAAGTAGCCGATCGAACGGCATCGCCGCCACATAATAGTCGCCTTTCAGCAGGCTTCCGTCATCAAGACGAAGCGCACAGATCTCTCCGTTGGACATGCACAACTCGGAAACTCCGCACCGGATACGGACCTCGCCATCGGCGTCCCTGATGCGATCCGCAACAGAGTCGTATAAAACTTCGAGCGGCACAGCAGGTATGCCTACGCCAAATGCGTCACGATTCGAGAGAAACGCCTTCCAAAAGACAGCGATGCCATGAGCCGCGTCAATTCGATCCAACTCCTCGTTTAGAGCACTCACGAGCACAACCCGCCAAAAGTGATCGATGGCATGTTCCGTTTGTCTGTTCTGCTTCAGCCAGCCCAGCATGGTTGTTTCGGCCGTAAATTCAGGCTGTCCGCCAGCCCGCATGATGCGAAACATCGCAAGCGCTATCGCACGTTTGTCTCGCCAATTCAGTAATGGAAAACTGGCGAATGATGTGGCGACGTGAAGTGGGGCCGGTAGTCGGGAAGATTTGATTTCGGCCCGGCGCCCCTTCGAATCCGCAAACATCAGCCGATTGTAGTATTTGATGTGTTTGGAAACACCGACGCGGCGGTAAAAGTCTTCGAGATTGGTACAACATCGAAGCGTAACGTGCTGGCAGTTATCAATGTATTCGCCAGTCGACAGAAGATACGAAGTTGCGCGGCCGCCCAGGCGAGGGTGTTTTTCCACCAGAGAAACGCGTACGCCGTTTTCGGCAAGAGCAATCGAGGCGGCAAGACCGGCGAGACCGCCTCCAATGACGACTACGTGTGCCGAAGGCATAATTCCGGCTTCCACAATCCCGTGCCGGCTCGCAGCATGATCCAGGCTTTTTCAGCGGCCGAAAGCCTCGGGTGCGGCTTCGACAGTACGTCGTAGCCGATGGCCTCAATTTTTTCGAGAATCCGGCTATAGATTCGGCTCAACGTCCAGAGAGCGGCTTGACTATCCACACTGATGAGTTGAAGCAGCGGAGCGGCTTCCGCGTAGTATCGCCAGGCTCGATCGCATTCGAAGCGCATGAGTTCCACAAATCCAGGAGACGCGACAGGGATTCCGAGATCACTCTCAGTACAGCCGAACCGATCCAGATCCTCCTGTGGAAGATAAACTCTTCCCATCGCGTAATCTTCAGAGACGTCGCGGAGGATGTTCGTGAGCTGAAACGCAGTTCCCAGCTTTGGTGCAAGCTCCACAGCCTTGGGGTCCTTGAAACCGAACACATGCACGCAACACAATCCGACGGCTCCCGCAACGCAATAACAGTATCGAGCCAGATGTTCAAACGTCGGGTACCTCTTGATGGTCAAATCCATTTCCGTTCCATCCATCAAGTCCTGCAAGTATGAAACAGGAATTCCATACTTCTTCACCGTGTGGTGAAAGGCCGGCCAGACGCGACTCTCACCGTAGTCACCCTCTAATGCCCGCAGCATGACAACCCGCCATTCCGTCAACCGCTCGTTTTTGTTGGGGTCCGTGTCGGAGTCGGATATGTCGTCGGCATGGCGCATGAACGCGTAAAGTGCGCACAACGCGTTTCGTTTCTCCGGCGGCAGCAACGCAAAGCCGTAATAGAAATTCCGCGCAGCAGCGCGCGCGATCTTCCGGCAATATTCGTAGGAATCAGCCACCTGCTTATCGTCGGGCATACGTCAGGGCGTGCTGTCCGAGCGCTCGGCCAAGCAACTTGAGTTTTGTCGCAGTGCTAAGCGTCGGTCTTAGCTGAAGAGTGTTGTATCCAATGGATTCGATCACATCCAACACTGCCAATCCGCACCGGCTAAACAATTCGATATCGATCCGGAGATTGCGATCAACGGACGCCGCAAGAGGAAGACCTTTGTTAAACAACTCTCGTGTTCGCTCCAACAGGGTCCGCATCAATTCCACATATCGGACATCAAAGATCTTCCCAAATAGATCCGACTCTTTGAGCCCATACTCCGCAAGCAACTCGAGGGGAATGTAGATACGATCCTTCTCGAGATCACGCGACACATCCTGCCAGAAATTAGCGAGCTGAAGCGCTGTACAAGTGAAGTCGGAAAGCGTTTGGCGGGCATCATCGTTGTACCCACCCAGGTACAGCACGAGGCGCCCAACAGGATTCGCAGAATAACGACAATAGCCAATAACCGAGTCCCACGTCGGATAACGATGCTTCGTTTGATCTTGCCGGAAAGCGGTCAGTAGATCCGCAAAAGGCACTATAGGAATATTGAACGTATTGATCGTCTTGCGAAGAGCGACGAACACCGGATGGGTAGCCGTACCTGAATAGCATTGCTGCAGCTCTCCATGCCACCAGTCGAGTAGTTCCAGCGATTTCGACGGATCACCTACTTCATCACCCAAATCATCTGCCCAGCGGCAGTACGCATAAATGTTGTAGAAATGTTGTCGGAGCCTCCGCGGCAACAGGTACGTGGCGACGGTGAAGTTCTCGTAGTGATGGGTTGCCAGCCAGCGTGTATATTGCTCGGCCTGCTCGAGCGAACTTCCAGGCGGCGGTAAATCACGAGCGATTTCTAGGATAAGGGCTTCGTTTCTCAACTACGCTAACGTACAAGAACAAGCCGCGGATTGCACGGATTACGCCAATAGTGCGTTCCAGTTCGCGTTACCCGTGCAGTCCGCGGCGTGATTACAAATTCGCTAAGGCAATACTGCGACCTTAAGCTGCCCATTTCTGTTCTTCATGTGCTGGAACAGATCGGGCAGTTGACTCAAACGTATCTCTCCGTTCACGAAATCGCTGGCAGATATTTCACCTCGAGCAATCGTATCGAGAGCTTCGCGAATGAAGCGCGGTGTATGGTGGAAAGTGGACTTGATTGTAATCTCCGAGTAGTGAAGCAATGATGATTCGAATTCCACTTTCGTGCCGCGAGGACAGCCACCGAAAAGGTTGATCGTTCCTCCGCAGCGGACCATCTGCGTCGTCCACTGCCACGTAACCGGTGAACCGACGGCTTCGAAGATCACGTCCGCGCCGAGTTTCCGGTGCGTCAAATCACGAACCGCGGTTACTGGATTCTCGACCTGCGAAACATCGATGGTCGCCGTGGCGCCTAACCGCCTGGCGGTTTGCATCTGGCTCTTGCGCTTGCCGACTGCAATTACACGAATGCCGCGTCGGGACAAGATACGAATAAACTTCAAACCGATCGGTCCGCAACCAATCACAACAGCCGTATCGCCGGAGGTGGCGCCGGTTTCCTCGATACCGCGCAGCACACAGGCCAGCGGCTCAATCAGCGCTGCATCAACAAACGAAAGATGCTGCGGAATTTCCATCACGTTTTCACGAAGGAGACGTGATGGAATCAAAGTGTATTCCGCATAGGCGCCATTGTTGAATACCAGATCCTCGCAGAGATTCGCGCTGCCTTTCCGGCAGAAAAAGCATTCGTTACATGGAGCAGAATTCGCGGCAACCACGCGCATGCCTGGTTTGAAGCGGTGCCGTACTGCCGCGCCGGCCTCTTCGACGACCCCGGCCATTTCGTGACCAAAGATCGCCGGAGGCACAATCATTCGCGCATGATATCCCTGCTTCCATACTTTGAGATCGGTGCCACACGTCAGGGCAACCTTTACTCTCACCAGGAGATCTTCCGGACCGATTGTGGGGATGGGAACTTTCTCGATCTTCAAGTCTTCGCGGCCGTACAGCACGGCCGCCATCATGTGTCCGTTGCGCTCAGCGTTCACGGCAAGACCACCACCTTCAAGGAATTCTCCGTAGGATGAGAAGCCACGTCGAAAGCTTCGCCAATCGCGGCAAGCGAAAAACGATGAGAAATAAGTTCGCGCAGCAAGGCCCGGTGCTGGAATACTAGCTTCGCCGATGCCTCCTGGTAATCGACCGACGCACTATAGCTGCCCAGAATCTCTTTTTCCTCAATACCAACCGAGGCAGCTGAGAACTGGATCTGCATTAAGGGATCATTTTGCGCGAACAACAATAGGCGGCCACCGGGTCGCGCAATGTTCAAAGCAAGAGGAACGAGTTTTGGATCCGGAACGGCCAACAAAACCGCGTCGGCGCCAATGCTCCCACGATATTGACGAATTTCCGCGGCAGGATCGGTCGCCGCCGGATCGAGGGATTCCGTTGCGCCAAATCGCATGCTCATCTGCCGTCTGAACGGCAAAGGATCGGTCGTAACGACCGTTGCACCCGCATCTCGTGCCAGGAACGTCAACAGCAGGCCGATCGGACCCTGCCCAATCACACACACAACTTCGTCGCGAACAATGCGAGCCTTGTGAATCGCCTTCAGGCAGGTGTTCACAGGTTCAACAAATATCGCTTCTTCAGATGCAACATCGTCCGGGATATGCACCATTCCTCGGTCAACGATCCACGGCATAACGCGGACATATTGTGCGAACCCTCCTCCGTTGGGCTCGAATCCCGCAGTAACGCCAACCTTCTTGTACTGAGAACACTGAGAGAACAACTGACGCTCACAGAAAAAGCATGCACCACACGGAATATGGTGAAAGCTGATGACGCGCTCGCCGACAGACCATTTCCGGATACCCGCTCCTACATCGGCGATGGTGCCGGCAATCTCGTGGCCTAATATTTGTGGAGGCTGAACAAGTCCATACGACACTTTTTTCACGTCAGTCCCACAGATGCCGCAGGCTGCGACACGGATCAACACTTCACCGTCCCGGATCCGCGGTACCGCAACGTCCTCCGCCACGACTCGTCCCAACGCTCGATAGACTCCCGCGCGCATCCGTTGTGGGACTGGCTCAATTTTGGTTTCAGTGCGCGCCCGCGCTTCCGTGTACTTCATTTCGCCTCAGTTCGCGCGACCAAGAACTGCCACTCTGCACCGCCGATAAGAAATTTGATGTAGCGATCGAGAAAATAGGCCAGATTTCGCGCTGCGCGAGCGCTCTCGAAGCCAAAGCGGATCAACTGCGGCAATCGAGTCGGAGCTTTTGCGATTTCTCCGAAGGCAAGACGCCAATTGATCTGTCCGCGGTTGTCAACGATCCGATTGAAGTCGATCGGTAGATTTGTGTCAGCAGCATCTGAAACGGCTCGCACCGCTACGACGGGTACGCCATGTTCCGCGGCCTGGCTGAATATTTGAAAACTCTCCATCTCAACTGCATCAGCGATTTCTCGAAGGCGTGATTTTTCTGCTTGCGAATTCATCACGACGTCGGAAGTGAAAAAGAAATCCACTGAAACCGCTCCGCACTCGTTTGCTCCATGAACAAGAGACTTATCACTCTTGATTGCCCGGTCAGGTCCACTCGTTCTCACAGCCTTCGCCACAAGAATCGAGCCGGCACGATATTGTTTTGTCAAACTCCCGGCTAAACCGGAAGCAATGCACAGGTCAACCGATTCGGCGAGCAAGCGCTGAAGATCGCCTCGAACCGAACGCATTCCGATTCCAGTTATGACAGCGTAAACCTCAGCGTCCCCGGTTCGCATCAAATATATCGTGTTGTCACGTCTATTCACCGGCTCAAAACCTGACATGCGGCGCCAGGCTGCGAACTCTGAGCGGACGGCAAAAGTCACGACAATTTTAGGCAACTTGTGACCCCGTGCGGTGGATGGAGCACATATTTATTGCGGATGTACCATTCGGCTGCGCGGAACAAAGCATCTTCCGCGCTGCCGGCCCTGAAACTCAATTCGTGCGAAGCGCGCGAGCAATCGACAAACATCTTATAGCGCGACATACGGACACCCTCGAGCGGTATACGGGGTTCACGGTCGACGATCGAGCAAAAGAAATTCTCGATATAACCCGCAATCAACGGCACGACATGCGGAAGCCGAATTCGCGGAGCAGCATAGCCGGTCACGCGAGCAAGCACGTCGAGAAGTTCCTTTAGTGTCATGTTGCGGCCGCCAAGAATGTATCGCTGACCAATACGCCCATTTTGAGCAGCGAGCCAATGACCTTCGGCAACATCTTCCACCGCTACGACATTGAACCCAGTGTCTACGTATGCAGGCATCCGGCCGTTCAGAAAATCCAAGATGATCCGGCCTGTAGGTGTTGGCTTCCAGTCACCCGGACCAACCGGCATCGTCGGATTTACGACAACCGCAGGAAAACCACCGGCGGCGGCATTCAGGACTTCGCGTTCCGCAAGAAACTTCGATCGCTTGTAGTGGCCGATCATTTGATCCAGCCTGGTCTCCGTTGATTCGGTCGAGACCGCGCCAGGTGGAGGTGGCGCAATTGTCGCCACACTGCTCGTGTGTATAAAACGATCGACGCCCGCTTCGCGTGATGCCTCGATCAGATTGAGAGTGCCCCGGACATTGCTTTCGTAAATTTCGGCGGGTCTTTTGGACCACAGCCGATAATCGGCAGCGATGTGATATACATGCTTCACTCCCGCCAGCGCCTTGCGAAGCGATGACAGGTCACGAAGATCACCGTACGCGCGCTCAAGCGGCAGATCTTCGAGGCCTTGCAACTGGCTTTCCGGACGGAGCAGGACACGTACGTGGTTTCCTCGGCCGGCCAGAAGACGCGTAACGTGCCGCCCAACGAAACCTGACGCTCCTGTAACCAGTGTCGTCATAGTGATGCGACGCTCCGAGTCAGCACTTTCCGTGGGCTGGACAATTGCCATTTAAGTAATTTCCAGCTGTCGCCTAATTTCCGGTTCGCTCCTAATACGGCCGAAGGCTCATAACCCGCGTGAACCATGCAGTCCTGACAGCGCGGATCGCGCCCATGCCCATACTTTTCCCATGGAGTTTTTTCGATGAGATCTTTGAAGGTCGGGTAGTGTGCATCGGT
>DATFXZ010000034.1:0-4547 GCA_035315305.1 Terriglobia bacterium
CAACTTTTATGGAGGCGCCCAGGCGCACTCCGTCATCGAACAAAAATTTGATGGAAGTATCGACAGGTATATCTCTCATAGAAAGCTCCTGAATTTCGCTACGAATTTTTTTAACCCCGTACTCGAGTTTTCGTGGAAGTCGTGCGTTTTCCGCCTTCGATCGCCGTACAACGCCAACCCTGTAACCGTTGCAAACTCCGGCCCTGTCAATTTCGGCATGTTAGGAGCGAGATTCCTTGTCCCGTTGTCCAGGGGACGAGGGGTCTGACCCCTACGGACCGGCAAATCCAAAATGTCCTCCGCAAGCTCAATAAATCCGCCCAGCATCGCGCCGCCGCCTGTCAAAACTACGCCCGCACCGACTTGCTGCTCGTAACCGGCGCTGCGAATTTCATTCCGCACAAGGTGCACTATTTCTTCGGCGCGGGGCTGGATGATGTCCGTCAAAACCGACTGTGCAATGGTGCGCTGCTGGCGCGAACCCATTCCCGCAATTTCGAAAACTTCTTCGCTCTGCACCATGGACGAAACGGCGCAGCCGTGCTCTCGTTTAAGGCGCTCGGCGTCCGGGATGGTCGTTCGCAAACCAACGGCGATGTCGTTGGTGAAAAGCTCACCGCCCAGCGGAACGACGACCGTATGACGTACGGCGCCGTGATGATAGATGGCGACATTCGTCTTTCCACCTCCAATATCGACCAGCACACAACCCAGATCCTTCTCGTCATCGCTGAGGATTGCTTCGCCGACAGCGATCGGCTCAAGCACCGTATCGCCTACAAGAAGGCCGCTGCGATTTACGGCAGTAATCGTGTTCTGTGCGGCTGTCGTCGAACTGGTGACGATATGCACATTTACTTCGAGACGCGTACCCACCATTCCAAGCGGATCGCCGATGCCAAATTGATCGTCGACCGTGAATTCCTGGGGAACGATGTGGATGATCTCGCGGTCCGGAGAAAGCGCGACGGCACGTGCCGTCTCGATGACACGCCGCACATCTTCGCCATTGATCTCGCGCGTCCGCGTCGGGATCGAAGTCACGCCACGGCTGTTAAAACTCCTGATGTGTGGACCGGCGAGCCCCACATACACACTGTCGACTTCACACCGAGCCATGGCTTCCGCCTCACTGACGCTCTTCTTAATCGAATCCACCGTGGCTTCAAGATTGACAATTGCTCCCCTCTTTAGGCCTTTTGAGTCCGCGACGCCAAGGCCAACCGGCTCCAAACCGGACTCACGCACAGCCGCGATAAGCGTGCAGACCTTGGTTGAGCCAACATCGAGTCCTACAATGTGTTTTTCTTTGGTCGCCATACTATGTTTTCGCCGGAATCGTCATCTTTCATCTTGATGATGACCTGACTCTTGAATCGCAGATCGACGCGCACCGCCTGCGGATACTGCTGCTGGATTTGCGGCTTGAGCTGAAGATATTTGATCCACCGGCTCCTGAAATCTGAAACACCCAGATTGATCAGTACGGGATCATTCGCCGAAACAACAGTCACTTCGCCGGAATCGTTGATGTGAACCTCGGATAGTGATATCTGCCCCAACTCTTCCAGGACATTTCGATACGTTTCGACTTTCCGCAGGTTGCCCTCGCGATCACCCGCGCGCAAACCATCAAGAACTGGAAAGCTCTGTCCGCTCGACGGGTCGGGATCGAGAATTTTTCCTTCTGCATCGAACTGGTAGATCTCGCCTTTTATGCGGGTGAGCCCGATGGGTTCGCGCTCGATGACAGTGATGATGATTTCATCCGGGAGAACACGCTGGACGGAGGCATACCGAACCCAATCCAAGTCTTCGACACTTTTCCTGATCTCATCCAGGTCGACGCGAAAGATATTGGCACCGATCTGGAAACCTGCCTTCGCGATCACCTGGTTTTCGGGAACACGTTTAGTGCCCGAAACCGAAAGCTTTTGAACCTCAAATCCCGGGGCTGTTCTGAGATAAAAGATGATCTCGTAGGTGCTCCAGCAAAGAATGGCCAGGGTGGACACACCCATCATGATTTGTCCGAGCCGCAGCAGTCGTACGAACTTCAATTTCATGCAGTCCTCGAAAAGCGCTGCGACAGCGTGTCGGAGAGCTTGGTAACACTACCCGCACCCATGACGACGACCGCATCACCCGGCTTGACATTCGCGATAATGTAGGACTCGATCATCTCGAAATTGGGACCGTAAATCGCGTTCTTATGGCCAAAACTCTTAAGCTGTTCGACTAGAGCCGGCGTGGTAATTCCGTCGATTGGGTTTTCACCAGCTGGATAAATATCGAGAATCAAGGCAACATCGGCAAGATTGAAGGCTCGAGCGAAGTCATCGAACAGATGAAACGTCCGGGTGTAGCGGTGTGGCTGGAAGATCGCAAAGATGCGGCGAAAATTGCCGGACTTGGCAGCGCTAAGGGTGGCGCGAATCTCGGTTGGATGATGGGCGTAATCATCGATGACCGTCACACCGTCACGGGACTTGATCTGGAAACGGCGATCGACGCCGCGAAAGTCTTCAAGCGCGGCGGCGATGATTCCGGCGTCGATGCCCATGTCGCGGGCAGCGGCAAAAGCCGCCGTCGCGTTTGACACGTTGTGCATGCCGGGTACATTCAATTTCAATCGCTGCACATTGCACCCTTCGAAACGCAGTGAAAACACGGACCCCAGACCCTCAAGCGAAACATCGGTCATGCAAATGTCAGCCGTAGCGGCTGCGCCATAAGTCACGATGCGCCGCTTGATTTGCGGAATCAGCGATTGGACCGGGGGCTCATCGATACAAAGGATCGCGGCTCCATAAAAGGGAACCTTGTTAATAAACGACAGAAATGCGGCTTGGATGTCTTCCAGGTCACGATAGTGGTCGAGATGGTCGGCTTCAATGTTCGTTACGACTGCAATCGTCGGCGACAGCAACAGAAATGAGCGGTCGCTTTCGTCGGCCTCGAGAACAATGAAGTCGCCTTTACCCAGCCGGGCGTTACTGCCGATCGTATTCAGCCGGCCGCCCACAACGACGGTTGGATCGTATCCGGCGCGGTCCAGCACTGTCGCAATCATGGAAGTTGTCGTGGTCTTCCCGTGCGTTCCCGCCACTGTGATCGCGTACTTTAACCGCGCAAGCTCCGCAAGCATTTCGGCTCTCGCAATCACCGGAATTTTGCGGCGTTGCGCTTCCGTGATTTCGGGATTGTCCGTGCGAACCGCCGAAGAGATCACGACTACGTGCGCGCTCCTTACGTTTTCCGCAGCGTGCCGCGGATATATCGTCGCGCCGAGCTTTTCTAGGCGGTCTGTAATTGTCGTTGACCGGATATCGGAGCCGGTAACTTTATAACCCAGATTCAGCAGGACTTCCGCGATACCGCTCATGCCGATTCCGCCGATCCCGACAAAATGAACGTGATTGATACGCTTAAACATGCCGTCGCTCAATCGCTGTTTCGACCAGGTTCACAATCCGCTGCTCCGCATCTAAGATCGCCATACGCCGGGCGTTGCCTTCGATCTGTTCCAGCCGATACGGGTCTCCCATCAAATCCCGGATTGCCTCCGCCAAGCGTTTTCCCGTCAAATCCGCATTGCTGATCAGCAACGCGGCGTTTGCATCCGCCATAGCGCGAGCATTCTTTGTCTGGTGGTCATCCGTTGCGAACGGGAACGGAATTAAGACTGCAGCGCGGCCGGCAGCTTTGATCTCAGCAACAGTCGTCGCGCCGGAGCGGGAGATGATCAAATCCGCCTCGGCATACTGTTGATGAAAATCGTTGAAGAAAGCGCGCACGTCCGCCTGAAATCCCTTGCTCGCATACGCGGCCCGGACATCCTCCAATTGCCGCTCACCCGTTTGATGCACAAACCGAAGCCGGCTTTTCCAATCGGCGAGACTGTCCAGCGACTCGATCACCGCGCGATTGATCGACTGTGCGCCCTGGCTGCCGCCGAAGATCAGAATCGTGTACGGCGGCGCATGCACCTTTGCAGGAATGGATTTGAACTCTGGCCGTATCGGATTCCCTGTAACAACGGCACGCTTGCCGAAAAACGATTCGGTGCGCGGATCGGTCACGGCCGCGAAATCCACCCATTTACCCAACACACGATTCGCGAGACCAGGAATGGCGTTCTGTTCCATTACAACGCGCGGATAGTTACCCAGAGTTGCAGCGCATAACATCGGAAAGGATGCATAGCCACCAACACCAATCACAACGTCGGGGTCGAATTCCCGCAAAATCTTTTGTGCTTTGAAAACGGCATTCCCCATGCCCATCAGGTTACGAACCTGACGAGTGATGCCCAAACCCTTGATTCCGCCAACCGGCAAGGTTCGCAATTCGAACCCTTCTTTTGGAACGATTCTGGCTTCAATGCCCTGTTCTGCTCCGACAAACAAGATCTTCGACCGAGCGTCGCGACGCTGAATTTCCCGCGCCACGGCAATGCCCGGAAACAAATGCCCACCAGTTCCGCCGCCAGCAATAATCGCTTTCATGAGTCCCAAGTCAGGACCAATCACTCTGTAGTTTTGTGT
>DATFXZ010000035.1:0-4964 GCA_035315305.1 Terriglobia bacterium
CTGCCTGCTCCGAAATAAGGAAGGACATCGGGGATAACTATGCAGATGCTGGATCGGCACCATACGATTCTCGAGCACATCGAGAGCAATTCATTCAACAATACGAGCAGCGAATTCAAGAAGCCAACTTGCGATTGAGCCAGCGACGATTTCATCTTTTGGTGGAGTCGTTGCCGTGTTTGATTTTTCACCTGGATCACGAGCAACGGTTTCGATTCTGCAATGCGGCATATCGCGATTACGACGCGATGCGGCCCGGCATTGTGAGAGCGTTCTTAGGGGAGGAGGTAACGTGTGAACTGAATTTACGGCGGCAGATGGACCGGCATTTCTATTGCAAATTTGTTCCGGAGCGGAATAACGTCAGTGTGATTGGAATTTTCATCATGCTGACGAATGCCATCAAATTCACACCTGATGGGGAGCGAATCAAAGTTGCAGTCAGCAACATGAAGTCACGCGTTGTCGTTCAAGTCAGTGACAACGGCAAAGGGATCTCCAAGGACTTTCTTCCACATATCGTCCAACCCTTTCAGCAGGCGGATATGTCGTCACCCGGTCTGCAGGTGGTTTGGGGCTGGGACTGGCGATTTCGCATCGCCTCGTAGATATGCACGGGGGAACACTTCGAGCCGAGAGTCGCGGACCGAGGCAAGGAGCCATGTTTGAATTAAGTTTGCCGTTTAGTGCACCGGAATGAGCCGAGCCGAATACCTTGGTGGGACATGATCAAGCACGACATCATCGTTATCGGCGGTTCCGCCGGCGGTATATCGGCCGTTAAGAAGATAATCAGCGGACTGCCGGCTGATTTGCCTGCCGCCCTCCTGGTGGTCATCCACATGCCGCGTGGCCCATCAACTTTGGCTAACGTATTGAGTAAGAGTAGTCGACTACCGACGTTCGAGGCCATCCAAGATCAACCGATTCAACGCGGAACGATCTACGTCGCGCCGCCCGACCGGCATCTATTTATAGATAACGATCGAATTCTGCTTTGGCAGGGTCCCAAAGAGAATCGACAGCGGCCCGCAATCAATGCTTTGTTCCGCTCAGCAGCCGTCGGTTATGGAGAAAGGGTAGTTGGCGTTGTCCTGAGCGGCATCATGCAGGACGGAACCACCGGTCTTTGGTGGATCAGGAGATACGGCGGTATCGTCGTAGTGCAAGATCCATCCGAAGCGGAGTTTAGCGAAATGCCCGAGACTGCCCTGACGTATCTGACTCCAGACTACGTTCTGCGCTTGAACCAAATGGCCCCGCTGTTAGTCCAGCTCGCAAACGGGTACCCTCCAGGCCAGGCGCGATAATCATCACACATCAATCAATTTCAATTCCCATCCTGTCCACGAATCCGTCGCCGTTTAATTTACTAAGCGGCGTATAGTGAAGGAAGGAGGGAAGATGCCCAATATCGTAGTGATTGGTGCGTCTGCCGGGGGTGTTGAACCGCTTCAAGAAATTGTTCGTTCATTACCGGCAAAGCTTCCCGCAGCAGTTTTCGTGGTGATGCATCTATCCGCGGGTGCTCCCTCCGCGCTGGCGCAGATTTTAAGTGTGAACTCAGCATGGAAAGTGGCCGCTGCTACGGATGGCGAACCCATTGAGCCGACCCGCATATATGTCGCAAAGCCCGATCTTCACATGCTGGTCGAGCCCGGCCGGATTCGTTTGACACACGGGCCAAAGGAGAATCGGTACCGTCCCTCCATAGATTCGTTGTTTAGAACAGCGGCGTGGGCGTACGGTCCTCGTGTAGTTGGGGTAGTGCTTACAGGATCGCTGGACGACGGAACTGTCGGACTTTATGTCATCAAGCATGAGGGTGGGATGGCCGTCGTTCAAGATCCCAAAGACGCGTTGTTTCCATCAATGCCGGAAAGCGCCATCCGTCGGGTACCGGTCGATTTTATTTTGCCCGCGGCCCAAATCGGCCAAAAGGTTGTCGCATTAGTGAACGACAGATGGACGGAGAAGGAGCCCTCCAAAGCAAACGAAATTGCTCGAGACATACCATCCCCTGAAGGGGAAAAGATGAAGGTGGAAGAAGATGAAAAATGGATGGGAAAGCCTTCACCCTTCACGTGCCCGGATTGCAATGGAGCTCTCTGGGAAATGGAAGATGGAGGGTTGTTGCGTTTCCGCTGCCGGGTCGGTCACGCGTTCTCGGGGGACGGCGTCCGCGCAGGATATACCGAATCTGTTGAAGCGGCGCTCCGGGCTGCGGTTCGGCCGCTGGAAGAAAGTGCCGCTCTCGAGATGCGGCTTGGCGAACTCGCGCTCGAGCGCGGTGACAAGAAGGCTGCGGCAAGATTCAAGCAAGTGGCGAATGGGCGTCAATCGGAGGCGCAGACCATTCGGAGTATGCTTCTGTCGAAACTTCTGTCGAAACGCAATTCTGATGAGATCTTTTCTGAATAACAGACGTCCTGAGCCGCTGTCCGGAGGACTGTCATGAAGAACAAGCGGCGCGGCGTCGTGCGACCGCTCAGGAGACCAGATGAGCCCGCTGCGACACAAAAGAAACGACCTGAGAAGCAAGTCGCTGCTGCAGGCTCGCCGGATACTCGCCCTATTTCGATCGTAGGTGTCGGAGCTTCTGCGGGCGGACTCGAGGCATTTGAACAGCTCCTCGCGGCTTTGCCTTCGGATTCCAACATGGCGTTTGTTCTGGTTCAACATCTTGCTCCTAAGCACGAAAGCATTCTTTCCGAATTGCTTCGGAAGTCCACGAAAATGCCGGTCGTCGAGGTGTCGCAAGGCATGAAGGTTGAAGCGAATCATGTGTATGTGATTCCTCCAAACGCCGACATGTCCATCGCAGACGGGACGCTCCATCTTACGCCAATCAGCCCGGATCGGGGCCGGCGCATGCCGATAGATTCGTTTCTGCGCTCGTTGGCAGAAGACCAACAGAGCCGTGCTATCGGAGTGATTTTATCGGGTACTGCATCTGACGGAACCCTGGGTCTTCAATCCATCAAAGCGCTCGGTGGTGTGACGTTCGCTCAGGATGAGGAGTCGGCAAGGTACAGTGCAATGCCTCGCAGCGCTATTGCAGCCGGAAATGTCGACTTCGTTTTGCCGCCAGAAGCGATTGCGCGTGAGTTGAAGCGCATCGCCAAACACATCCATGTTTTCGCAGTTGAAGATCAGACCGGTTCTCAGGAACCAGGACCGCCCGACGAGGCCCTGAACCGCATATTCCTTTTGCTAAAAAACGTGAGCCGCGTCGATTTCAGTTTCTATAAGCACGGGACAATCAAGCGTCGGATCATGCGGCGGATGTTTTTGCGAAAAATTGAAAGCCTCACCGATTATGTCCAATACCTACGCAAAAATCCGAACGAAGTTGAAGCGCTTTTCAATGAAGTCCTCATCAATGTGACCAGCTTTTTCCGAGATCCCAAGGCATTCGAATCACTCAGGAAAGTGGCTTTTCCGCAGTTACTGAATCACAAAGGACCGAATGCTGCGGTTCGAATCTGGGTAGCCGGCTGTTCGACCGGAGAAGAAGCGTACTCGCTGGCAATTGTGCTACTGGAGTATTTAAAGGAGAAAGCAACCAACCTTCAAATTCAGATTTTTGGCACGGACGTCAGCGACGCCATGATTCACAAAGCGCGATCGGGGATTTATCCGGAAAGCATCTCGCTGGACGTCAGCGCTGAAAGGCTTCAGCGTTATTTCCAAAAAACGGACGGCGGTTATCAAGTTACCAAGACCATCCGCGATATGTGTGTCTTTGCGAAGCAGGACATCACCAAAGATCCGCCCTTCTCACGGCTGGATATGATCAGCTGCCGGAATGTGATGATCTACATGGGGCAGGTTCTGCAGAAAAGAATCGTCCCTCTCTTGCACTATGCTTTGAACCCGAGCGGTATTCTCTTTCTCGGTTCCTCCGAGACGATAGGAGGCTTCAGCGATCTCTTTGTCCCGATAGAAAAGAAATACAAGCTCTACGTCAAAAAACAGCTCTCCGTCGAGCGCAATTTCGACTTTGTTCCCCAGTTCCGATCCGAAGATTTACCTGTTGAAAAACATGAGGAGCTTCCGCAACGCATGGACCTTCAGAAAATTGCAGACCAAATTCTTCTGAGCCGCTATGTTCCTGCAAGCGTGGTGGTCAATGACAAGCTCGATATCGTTCAATTCATCGGTCAGACTGGACGCTTTCTCGATCCGATGCCCGGCGACGCCAGTTTGAACCTATTAAGAATGGTCAAGTCCGGACTGCATTTGGAATTGCGGCTTGCGTTTCAAAGAATCAAGAAGGAAGGCTCGATTCGGAAAGAAGGAGTGCCGATCAAACATAACGGCCAGCTGAAAAACGTCACTCTTGAGATTATTCCTCTGAAGAATCTTCCACAGAAGGAACGTTATTACCTCGTTATCTTCGAAGAGCCTGTTTCGAAATCCATAGCTAATCCAAAAGCGATTAAAAACGAGAAGCCGGACAAGAAGCAGACGAAAACCAAAATGCCTCAAATCGAGATCGAAAACGCTCGTTTGAAGGAAGAGCTCGAAGCCACCCGTGAATATCTTCAATCTATTATTGAAGAGCAGAGAACGACGAATGAGGAGCTTCGTTCGGCAAACGAGGAAATCCAGTCCAGCAATGAGGAACTGCAAAGCATCAATGAAGAGCTCGAGACGGCAAAAGAGGAATTGCAATCCACCAACGAAGAGCTGACGACTGTCAACGAAGAACTTCAGAACCGCAACGACGAACTCACACAGCTCAACAACGACTTGAGCAATTTGCTTAGCAGCGTCAATCTTCCAATCGTCATGCTGGGCAATGATCTGCGAGTCCGGCGCTTCACGCCAATGGCCGAAAAAGTCATGAACCTGATCCCAACAGATATCGGCCGGCCGATTACCGACATCAAGCCAAACCTGCGTGTGCCGGATCTCAAGAGCTCCATCTCACACGTTATCGAGTCACTCGAGGTTCAGGA
>DATFXZ010000036.1:0-8904 GCA_035315305.1 Terriglobia bacterium
TGTATTTCAAAGATATCGTCGAACTTCCTGTCGTATCGCTCGGACCAAAGCGGATAACCAGTCTCTAAGGAGACGAGCTTCACTACAACGCGTACTCTGTCGCCCGCCTTGCGAACACTGCCTTCCAAGACTGTTTCGACCTTCAACCGTTCTCGCACCTCGCGCATATCGACGTTGTTCCCGCGGAAACGGAAAGAGGAAGTCCGTGAGGCGACTCTCAGACCCTCGATATTATTCAGTGCGATGATGAGTTCTTCGGCAAGACCGTCGCAAAAATATTCCTGATCACGATCAGGACTGAGATCAACGAACGGAAGAATCGCTACCGTCGACTGTGAGAAGGCTTTTACAGCGCCGACCGAAGAGTTGCGGAATCGGATGAGATCGTCTCGAACCTCACATGCCGACGGATAACGGCTGGCCGCATCTTTCATCAACATGCGGGAAATGATTTCGCTAAGTTGAGCTGGAACCTTGGCGGCGAAAGAACTCAGTGCGGGTGTTCCTTCATAGGTGATCGCTCCCATCGTGGCTTGTACTGTCCGTTTTATGAAGGGATGGACGCCGGAAAACGCATGGAAATAGACGAGCCCCATGCCGAAGACATCTGCCCGTGCATCCGCGCGTTCGCCGCGAATCTGTTCGGGAGACATATAGGCAGGCGTCCCGATCAGTGACCCGTCGAGCGTTTGTAAGCCGGCAACAGACGTTATGTCATCGCTTTCTGCAGGCTGGGCTATCAGTTGCTTGGCCAAGCCAAAATCCATAACCTTCACGTGGCCGGTGCGGCAGATCATGATGTTATTCGGCTTCAAATCGCGGTGAATGAGCCCGCGCTCATGAGCTGCGGCAACACCTTCCGCGATCTGAATGGCAACAGTCAACGCTTCTTCAAACGGTAGAGGTCCGGCATTCAACTTTTCAGCGAGAGTCTGACCTTCGACGAATTCCAATGCGATAAAACCCTGCCCGTCGACTTCACCGGTTTCATATACCTTGCATATGAACGGGTGATCGATCGAGGCAGCGCATTTCGCTTCCATCAAAAATCGTGCACGAACGTCCGGCCGCAGCTCCGTTGTGGAGGAAAGGAATTTGAGGGCAACCTTGCGATCGAGGATAGTGTCCTCGGCCAGAAAGACTTCTCCGCGGCCGCCCTGCCCGATTTTCCTCAGAATTCGATAGTGTGAAAATGTCCCGCCGATCAACATTGCCTCCCGGTCTACGCGGACTCGCACTAGGAAAATTCGAGGGTTTGACCCTACTACTTTTTCGGCGGAAGTTTCAAATCGAGATTTCGGATGAGTCGATGCAGGTTGTTGGGGTGAATGCCAAGTATTTGCGCAGCCGCCGTAAAATTGCCCTCCGCTCGATCGATTGCATCAAGCACGAGCCGGCGCTTCGTGTCTTTGACCACCTGGTGGTATTCGGTAATTTGAACACCTGCGATCGGCTGCCGCTCCAGCAGTGTTTCGGGCAGATCTTCAGCCATGATGAGCTCGGTGGTACCGAGTACGACTGCGCGTTCGATGGCATTCTCGAGCTCGCGGACGTTCCCGGGCCAATCGTAATTGACCAAACAGTTGCGGGCTTCCAAAGAGATTCCTTTGACAGATCGAGCAGATTTTTCGCCGCAGCGTTTTGCAAAGTAGCCGGCAAGCAGCGGAATGTCTTCGCGCCTGTCTTTTAGCGGCGGCATTGTGATTGTTAGAACGTTAAGCCGGTAAAACAAATCCTGACGAAATGTTCCTGCCTGAATCGCTTCCTCGAGATCTCTGTTTGTGGCGGCAATCAGCCGGATGTCCACTTGGATTGGGCGGGTGCCACCAACCCGCTCGAAAACACGTTCCTGCAAAACCCGCAAAAGTTTCGCCTGAAGCGGCGCTGCCAATTCTCCGATTTCATCCAGAAAAAGTGTGCCGCCATCGGCGATTTCCAGTTTGCCTCTCTTTAGGGCGATGGCCCCGGTGAAGGCTCCACGCTCGTGACCGAACAGTTCGCTTTCCAGCAGTGCTTCCGTTAGTGCAGCGCAATTGATTGCCACGAAAGGCTTGCCCGACCGACCGCTGTTTGAATGAATCGCGCGGGCGACGAGTTCTTTGCCGGTACCACTTTCGCCGCGAATCAAAACCGTGGAGTGTGTCTGAGCAACTTTTGCTACAAATTGATACACGGCTCGCATCCGAGGACTTTCTCCGACCATGTTGTGTTCAATATTGATGTCGGACCGTAGCCTCTGGTTTTCGGTTTCGAGCCACTCCATTTGTTTCGCATTCTCTATCGCGATGCTGGCCATGCCTGCAATACCCATCATCAACTGAAGATGACCCCCATCGAATTTGGCCTCAGACTCCTTCGTCTCGAGGTAAATCACACCAGTGACCTTGTCGAAGAACAGCAGCGGCACCGCGAGGACGGCCTGAACCTTACGGCGTCGCAGACTCTCGTTCGCTTCAAGAGCACGGCCATTATCGATATCGTTACTCAAGAACGCTGCTCGCGTTTCAGTAACCTTCTCGATCACACCTCGGCTAACGACTACAGCATTGTTCACCGAGGGCAGCCTGGACCAACTGGCGGTCGGCACAGGTTGATTCGAACTGTCCGATAAGAGAATGGCGCCGGAATCGGCGGGAACAGATTCGAAGATCAGTTCGAGCAGCCTTCGTTGGAGCGGCGCCTGGCCCCGCGTTGAATGGATTTCAGTACAGATCTTCAGCAATGTCGTCAGATCGCTGACAGTTCGACCAGTTGGCGCTGCGCTCGCCGGCACGTTTTGAAAGGTCAGATAGAGCGAGTCTTCCGGCCGAAGTTGTACGACAGCTGACGTGGACAGGGACTCGTCATCGAATCGTACGGCCCGCGACCCTTTCAGCACGTCCGGTGCGGACTCCATTCCATCCGGCAGGAATAAGAGTAAGGAGTCGCCGATTTGGATTCGGTCCCCGGGTTCCAGCGTGCGCTCTTTGACAGGCACTGAATTGACGAACGTACCGTTCCGGCTATTCAAATCAGTGATGCTGAACTGTCCAGCCTCGTCCTTCCGGATCACGGCATGATGCCGCGAAACCAGCTTCTCCTTAAGACAGACCAAATTCGGCGTCTCGCGTCCGATGGAGAACTCCGCTTCGGATAGAACAAAGCTCTGGCCCTTCAACGATCCCGCCAGAACGACAACGGTTGGATTCGTACCACCCATGCCTTCCCGCTTATATCGCACCGGTCTAACCGGATCAACAGTCAATGCGACGTTCGGTACAATGCTGGATCGAATCGCGCCGGCGGGTTTTTCAGGCATTCGCGCACTCGTTCAGTCAACAATTTCAGCGGTGTGTCTGAATCATCGGTCTGCCAAGTCGCCAGCAAAGACATCAGTGTTTGATGAGCGTCGTCTAATTGGCCAGCTTCGTACATTCCCAATGCCCTTTCATAAACATCGCGATATGCGGACCAGCCGGCGGACTCCATTGCGGACAACAATTCGTGAACTTCAACCGGATTGACCATACCGGCCAGATGCACCTTGCCCAGGCGACGGCTGGGAAAGTCGGACTGCAGTCGAGTACGAGTTTCCGCCGTTATTACTAACGGAGTCTTGAGATATTTGCTCAGCTCTTGCACGCGGCTCGCAAGATTGACAGTATGGCCGTGCGGTCCATATTTGAACTTTCGCGTACTGCCGGTGTTTCCCACCTGGGCAAATCCTGTGTTGATACCAATACCCAGGGCGAGCCGGTCGCGGACGACATGCCGCCAGTCGGACTCGAGATTAGGCATCTCGGCGAGCATACCCCGTGCGGCGCGGCACGCGCGCTCGGCATGGCCTTGTTGTGAAAGAGGTGCATTCCACATAGCCAATATGCCGTCGCCGGCATAATCAACGATCAGGCCGTCGTGTTCCACGATGCGGTTTGACAGCCGCTCCATCATGTCTCTGATGAACCGGCAAGTTTGTTGGGGTCCCAACCTCTCAGCCAGTTGCGAAAAGCCACGTAGATCGCTGACCAAAATAGTCACTTCCTGGTTACGGCCTTCAAGCAAATGCGGATTGCGCTCCAACTGGTCGGCTAATCCTGGAGAAAAGAACTGACGAACAGCGGCCAAACGTTCGTTAGCACGCCGTCCCTCTTCGAGAAGCCCTACTTGTTCCAACGTTTTCGAAATAGTGATTTCGAAATCCTGAAAGTCAATCGGCTTCGTCAAGAAGTCGAATGCACCCCGGTTCATCGCCGTTCGGATGTTCGCCATATCGCCATATGCGGACACGATAACCACTTTGATGATGCGTTGTAATTCAGCGATCCTGGCAAGAAGAGTCAGCCCATCCATGACCGGCATGTTGAGATCAGTCAGAACGACGTGTATGTCCTGATGAGCTTCCAGCTTCTCCAGAGCCTCGAGGCCGTTGCCGGCGAAAATGAACTCGTACTCGTTTTGGAGGATTTTTTTACGGAAGCGCTGACGGATAAGCAGCTCCAGGTCGGCCTCATCGTCGGTGACTAGTATCTTGGCGGCCATCGCAGTAATAACTCTTTACTCCGTTCGGCGGCAAGTATCTCATTTCGAGTGGCCCATTCTACCTTGGTTTGCATCCGATTCCGTTTTTCAACTAGACTCCATCGGCGGCCGATGTTGCCATTGTCGTGCTATGACGATACGGCGAAGATTATCACTGTCCTTCCTTCTGATCCTTCTACTCTTCGGGTTGAATCTGATCATTTACTTTTGGGGTAATCAAAGACGCGAGGCGACGGTTGAAGCGCTTCGCCAGGCTGTATCACGTCAAGCTCTCATCTCGGGCCTCAATCAAAATCTCAACGATATCCAGAAGCAGGTAACGTTACTCAGCGAGCTGGGTGCGGACCTCGCCGCTGACCATGCACGGCCAGGAGATATGGCTCAGTTTCATGGGCAGCTCGAAAGAATTGAACATCAGATTGCAGAATTGAAGGATCTATCCGGCCAGGAGAATCACGCGGGTATTGATGCGTTTGCCGCGGCTTACGCGGAACTTAGCGCGTCGTGGCGCATTTACTACGACAACCTGGGCATCGATCAGACAAAGGCGATAACTGAGCTTGCTGTTCGAGCTGAACCGCTCGCACAGAAAGTGCTTAAAGAGGATCTCCCACGTCTCCAGAACGATGAAAAAGTGCGCGTTGATCGAGCGAGTGTCAATTTCTATCAAGTCGCGCGATTGACGGATCGCACTACAATCCTCATTTTTGCCATGTCCGCAGCTGTAGCTCTCGCAGTGGCTTTGCTCGTGTCGCGGCAACTAACGCTCGGATTCGTTCGGCTGACCCAAGGGACGGGATCCATCGGTAGCGGCAACCTTCATGAGCGGATCGATTTGAAAGGCAACGACGAACTGGCTGATCTCGCAAGAGCATTCAACGAAATGGCCGGAAAGCTCTCTATGGCTCACGATCAGCTCACGCGTGCGAATGAGCAGGAAAAAAAGAAAAGCGAGGAGCTGGAAAAAGCGTTGGATCAGTTGCGCAAAGCTCAGGATCAACTGGTGATTCAGCAGAAACTTGCGTCATTGGGTTCGCTGACTGCAGGTATCGCGCATGAGATTAAGAACCCGTTGAACTTTGTAACCAACTTCGCGGAAGTATCAGTAGGACTCACGAGCGAACTTCGGCAATTCTTGATGGAACACCGCGAGCGAATTGAACCGAAGGCAGTAGAAAATATTCTGGATCTACTTGACGATCTCGAGAAGACCACTTCGAAAATCCAGGAACATGGCAAGCGCGCTGATGCAATCGTTCGCAACATGCTCATGCACTCGCGTGGCCAGGCGGGTGATCGTCAGATCACGAACATTAATTCTCTTGTCTCGGAATACATCAAGCTCGCATACCACGGCATGCGCGCTCAAAACGTCGATTTCAATGTCACCATTCAAGAAGAGCTGGATCCGTCGATCGAGCCCATCAGTGTGGTTGCTCACGATCTCAGCCGTGTGGTTTTGAACATCGCCAACAATGCCTGCTATGCCGCTTACGAAAAAAAGAAAAGGCTGGGGCCCGCCTTTTCACCCGTAGTTAAGGTGAGTACGAAGAATCATGGATCAAGTATTCAGATCCGGATCAGAGATAACGGCAACGGCATCCCGGAGCAGATCAGAGAGAGAATCTTCGAACCGTTCTTCACGACAAAGCCCACGGGTTCCGGAACCGGCTTAGGGCTTTCGATCAGTTACGACATCATCGTGCAACAACACAATGGCCAGATCCGTGTCGATTCAGAGGCCGAACAATACACGGAATTTGTCATTACCCTTCCGAAAGTTGTTTCCTAAAAGAGGTGAAATCCGATGGCAATGAAAGTTCTTATCGTTGATGACGAACCGGATCTCGAGGTTCTCATAAAGCAGAAATTCAGGAAACGTATCAAGGAAGGCGAATTTGATTTCGTCTTCGCGCGTGACGGCCAGGAAGCATTAACGAAACTGAAAGAGGATCCAACACTGGACATCGTGATGAGCGACATCAACATGCCAGTCATGGATGGACTCACTCTCCTGTCCAGACTTACCGACGTCAATCGAATCCTCAAGGCCGTCGTCGTCTCCGCTTATGGCGACATGCAAAATATCCGCACTGCAATGAATCGCGGTGCTTATGACTTCTTAACAAAACCGATCGACTTTCAGGATTTTGAAATTACTTTGAACAGGACGATCCAGGAATTGGAAAACATCAAGGAAGGCCTGCGAGTCCGCGAAAAGTTGACGGCAATCCAACACGAACTCAGCATCGCCTCCCGGATTCAGCAGTCGATACTGCCGCGACAGTTTCCTCCATTTCCCTCGCGCACCGATTTTGAGATTTATGCCCAGCTGATGCCGGCTCGCGAAGTAGGGGGCGATTTCTATGACTTCTTTCTGATCGACAAGAAGCGTTTGGCCTTCGCAATTGGCGACGTCTCAGGTAAGGGTATTCCCGCAGCTATTTTGATGGCCGTGTGCCGGACTTTGTTGAAAGCCACCGCCATGCAAAATCTTTCGGCCGGTGATTGCCTCAAGTACGTCAACGACGTGATGGTGCGCCAGAGCGATCCGGCCATGTTTGTTGCAATCTTCTACGGCATCCTGCATACGGATACTGGTGAATTGGAATACTGCCTGGGAGGTCATAACCCTCCTTACGTGCTTTCCAGTTCCGGAGATGTTCGCAATATTGACACGCCGGTAAGCTTTATCGTGGGCACATTTGAAGGCGCGGAATTCGAGACCGGCCATACTCAATTGACCCCGGGTGATTGCCTCTTTCTCTTCACGGACGGCGTGCCTGAAGCGATCGACTCCAACGGCGTCGAATTCACCGAAGAACGTCTGTCCACTGTTCTCGAGCGAACAATTGGTAGCCCGGTAGAACAAATTGTGGGCAGTGTGATTGATGAAGTCCGAATTTTCTCGACCGGAACTGCACAATCCGACGACATCACTGCAATGGCACTTCGATATTGCGGATCGGAGTGATACTTCATGATATTTTTAAGCCATGGTAAGAAAGACGGTCGGCATCGTGATTGCAACAGCAGTGTCCTTCATCCTGTTCACAGGCCACGCGCCGAAAATAAAAGCGGCGGAAGATGTCTGCGAGAGGAACGGGAAAGTTGCGAACCTGAACTTCACAGTAAAAGATATTAATGGCAAAGACGTCGCCTTGAGCGCATTCAAGGGTAGCGTCATCCTGTTGGACTTCTGGGCCACGTGGTGCCCGCCATGCAAAAGAGAAATTCCAGGATTCATTCAACTCTACAACACGTATAAGTCGCGCGGTCTGGTCGTCCTCGGAGTTTCAGTGGATGATTCAACATCGGACGTGCAGAAGTTCATTAAACAATACAAGATGAACTATCCGGTGCTTATCGGTAACGATCGCGATGACCTTCAACGAGCCTTCGCACCAATGCCCGGCTATCCGACGACATTCGTAATTTCCCGCAACGGAAGGATCTGCCTTCAGCACACTGGATTCATGCCCCTGGAGCAATTCGAGCAGAAGATTAAAGCGTTGCTCTAGAAGCCTGGGTGTGACTATCGTATTAACTTCCAAAGTGGAGGTCCATGATGAAGCATAGCTACCGACGGAGCAGACCATGGGTTTTGCTTGGGCTGGCAATGTGCTTGTTCGCGGCAACCGCTGCATTCAGCCAGAAGCCCAAATGCGTTTTCGTGGATGGTGAATGCGTCGAGGGTTTTGTTTACGTGCCCGACTTCATGACGCCGGAAGATTTGAAAAAGCACATCGAGGAGCATTCAAGCGATATCATCATCGTCGATACCGCAGCCACGCTGATCTGGGAAGAAGAACACATCCCAGGTGCGGTCAGCTTTCCGTACAGACCGAATATTGCTGCACCGGTTCCTTTACCTCGCGATAAAACTTTAGTTATTTACTGTGCCTGCAAGGATCATGAAGACTCCGCCGACATGGCCAAGCAACTCAGTCTGCTGGGATACCAAAAGGTGAAAGTCCTCAAAGGCGGCTGGTTCAAGTGGTTAGATCTGGGATACAAAACGGTGAGCAAGAACGACGAGGAGAAGAAATGATCACGTTGAGGGTCTTCCGTGCGCTAAGCCTCGCTGGATTCGTGTTGCTTAGCGCAGCATCCTTATTGGGCCAGATTCGATCCGGACTTCCCGCCGGCGCGCCAACGGAATCTATCCCTGTTTCCGATGTGACCGGACCGTATAAAGGCGAACGCGTTTGTTACGTTTGTGAATTTGAAACCGACCCGAACGTCCTCGCCTTCTTTCGTGATACCTCCGACGAAACCGCGAAACTGATCGTCGAACTCAACCGGCTTTACGTCAAAAACAAGACACGCAACTTCAAAGCTGTGGTGATGATTATTGCCGGCTCAGATTCAAAAAAGTGGCTGGAG